>NZ_JAPZSS010000303.1:0-4298 GCF_027532015.1 Microcystis sp. LE19-131.1A
CTAGATTTAAGGAAATGGCAGCTAATGGCAACCCAGAAGAAGGATTGAAAATCTTGGCTAAATTTGATAAGTAGGTAGGCGTTAAAAGTTGTCAGATGCCCCCCTTATTAAGGGGGGATTAAAGGGGGGCAGGGGGGATCGGCACCCCCCTTATCAAGGGGGGACTAAGGGGGGATCGGCACCCCCCTTATCAAGGGGGGCAGGGGGGATCAGAGGCAAAATCTATCTTCAATTTAATTATAACCACTTACTTAAAAAATCTAGATTGATACCCCTATGACCGAACTTGCTCAACAAAAATGTCAACCTTATCAATCGGGTTCTTCTCCTATCACTGCCGAGGAAATTACCGCTTTACAGGCTAAAATTCCCGATTGGAATCTCTTAGAATACGAGGGTATTCCCCGTCTGCAAAAACTCTATAAATTTGCCAATTTTCAAGGGGCAATCGCCTTTACTAATGCCGTGGGAGAAGCGGCGGAAAAAGAAGGCCATCACCCAGCTTTATTGACAGAATGGGGTAAAGTTACCGTTTCTTGGTGGACCCATGACGTGGGGGGATTACATCAAAATGATTTCATCATGGCTGCCCGTACCGATGATATTTATCGCCAACAAAAGGCCTAATCGTAGGCACGAATCATCGCTTGGGTTCCCTGTTTAATTCCCTTGCCTTCGTCCAATTCCGCTACTACTTTAAATAAAGCTTCTGCTAAATCTGTCCCGGGCAGAATTTCCCCGGCTGTCTGGGCAGTTTCTTTAACTAATCGCAAATCTTTTAAAATATGTTCAATCATAAAAGCTGGCTGTAAATCTTGGGCGAGGATTTTTGGTCCCAAATTTTCCAAAGCCCAAGAACCCGCCGCCCCCGTTTTACAGACTTCTATAACTAAATTGGGGTCTAATCCTTGAATTTTTGCCATTTTTAGAGCCTCACACAGCGCCACCATGTGAACCGCCCCCAAGACTTGATTACAGAGTTTTACCGCTTGTCCGTTGCCGATTTCGCCACACCAGCGAATAGTTTTGCCCATGGCTTGAAAACAGGGCAAACAAGTCTGAAAATCCGCTTCTTTCCCCCCCACCATAATGGTTAAAGTGCCGTTTTTCGCCCCAATATCGCCCCCAGAGACGGGAGCATCGAGAAAACGGAGATTATTTTCCTCTAGCTTTTTACCAATCATCCTAGCGGCTTGAGAGCCAATGGTACTCATATCCACCACCAGAGTTCCCACCGCTGCCGATTCCATGACACCCCCCGGTCCTAAAATTACCGCTTCCACGTCAGGCACATCCCCGACGCAGGTAAAGACAATCTCGGCATCCCTGACGGCGGCGGCAATACTAGAACAAATGTTCGCACCTGATGCCCTGGCAATGATTATCCCCGGCGCTTCTGGGCTGCGATTCCAAGCATTAACAGCAAAACCTCGACCGACAAGATTAGTCGTCATCGGCGCTCCCATCACTCCTAATCCTAAAAAGGCAATTTTTTGACTCATAATTTTGGTAATCAAGGGAAAGGGGAAGTGGGGAAGTGGGGAAGTGGGGAAGTGGGGAAGTGGGGAAGTGGGGAAGTGGGGAAGCTGTCTCATCACCCTATCACCCCAAAACCCTATCACCCTATCTCCTGACAACCGACGGCTAAAATAATTCTACCATTTGCAGAAATTGGGCTTCTGAAAGGGTTTTAATGCCTAATTTTTGAGCCTTTTTGAGTTTCTCACCGGGAGCTTTACCGAGGAGAATATAATCAGTGTTCGCACTGGGGGAACCGGTAACAGTACCACCGACATTAATAATCAATGATTTCGCTTTCTCGCGACTGATTTTGCTGAAGGTTCCTAGTATAACTACGCTTTTTCCCCTTAGGGGATTTTCGGCGGATTCTTGACTCGTTTGCACTATCTTTGCTGCGGGTTGCACTTCTAAACTTGTATCGGCAACCGGGATTTTTTCTGCTGCTACTACCGGAGTTTCCTTGGCCATCACCGGGGGGGTTTCTGGTTCTTCTACCACAGGGGTTTCATCGGCCATCACCGGGGGGGTTTCTGGTTCTGCTACTACTGGAGTTTCACTAATAATTGCTTCTGGTTCATTAGTAATAATGGGAGCAGTTTGTCGAGAGAAATAGTCTCTTTCTTGCTGTAGGTTTTGAATTTTAACCTCTAAAGCGGCGATTTCTGCTTGCTTAGTTGCTAACTCGCCCTCAAACTTAATTTTTTCCTTTTCTAAAGCTTTAGCCGCCATTTTTTGGGCTTCTAAACCTTCAGTTAGTTGGCGATTTTGTTGGCTTAATTCCTCGATATGACGGGAAGTTGTGGCTTCCAATTGGTCTTTTTCGGCACTTAATTGGTGTAGTTGAATCTCTAAATTAGCAATATTTTCCCGATAGGTTTCTAACTGTTGGGGTAACTGGTTTAATCCCTGTAATTGCCCTTCTAAATCAGCAATTTTTGCCTGAGAATCAGCCAATTGTTGGGGTAACTGGGTTAATCCCTGTAATTGCCCTTCTAAATGAGCAATTTTTTCAGCAGCAGTGGTTAATTCTGCCGATAATTCCCCTTTCTGGACTTCTAAAGCTTGTAACTCCAGTTTAGCTGCTTCGAGATGAGCGCCGAGACTGTCCTTTTCGGCGGTTATGGCGGTCACTTGAGCGACGGTTTCTTGCAGTTTTATAGTTAAATTGTCGCATTCTTGCCCTAAAGAGAGCGATCGAGTTTGACTTACGGCTAAATCTTCGCTGAGAGACTTTTTTTCCCGCTCTAACCCGCTAATTTGACCCTGTAAGCTGGCTATTTCCTGCTGTCCTTGCTCATACTGTTCTGTTTGGTCAGCCAGATTCTGTTCTAGGGTTTGAATTTGACCTTGCAAGTTGGGAATTTGGGCGGCTAAATCGCTTAATTCTTGGTTTTTATGATCTAAATCGGCCACTTTCGCCCTTAATTCCTCGGCTTTTTCTATATCTTGCTGTAAGAGAGCTTTATCCTGTTCTAGGGTCTGAATTTGACTATAGAGAGAGGTGGTCTGTTTTTTGGTCAAATCAAATTGACGGTTAATTTCACCTTTTTGCTGCTCTAAAGTTTGAATTTGTGCTTCTAGGCTAGTAATTTGGGCTTTTTCTGCCTCTAACTGCTCCATCAAACCAGCTTTCTCCGCTTCTATGTCCTTAGCGGTGGTTTTCAGTTGTTCGATTTCACTCTCACCTATTTGCACAGCTTGCTGGAGGGACTGGAGAGAATTTTCTAAATCCGTAGCTTTGTGCTGTAATTGGGCGGAATGTTGTTCTATGTGAATGATTTTGGCGTGCAGCTGCTGATTTTCGTCTTTTAACTCTGATTGCGCCACGTCTAAACCCTTGACTTGAGCCAACAAATCTGAGTTACTTTGCTGTAATTGCGCTTGTGCGGCTAAAAGGGCGGTATTTTTGCTGACGAGACTAGAGCGCGACCAGAGGAATAGTCCTCCGAAAACAGCACTTAAACCTAATCCTTCATAAATTAATTCGTTGAGCATATCTACCCTCCTAGACAAGCGAAAAACAGTCACCTAACCGAACTGATGCGGCAATTTTGGTTATAGACCTACATCTCTACTTATATCAGTTACGGGGTGCATTCGGGGGAAGGGCGGGGAAAAAGTCACTTTTTTCATCCCGTTGTAAAAAGGTGATTTAGCTATTCGCGTTATGCTAATTTGTACCTGATCCCATTCTTGGGTGATTTCCAGGTCAATTTCTTCCTGATGCTCAAAATAGTAGCCCATGGCCGCAGGAGCTATGGTTGATAATTATCCATTGACCGCGATCGCCTTTTGACCTTTGACCCCTTCCCCTTGAACTGCGATCGCTGATTTGTTGATAGTCAATAATTGATTGAAAAAACACGGATGAGAAGCTAGGGACATTTCTCCTCCGCCAAGTCGCTAGAATGGGACTAGACTCCTCAAGCTTGAAGAATCTTCCTATGTCAGACGCTGTAACGATCGCCGATATTTACAAGTTATTTGAAAGAACTGAGGCCCAATTTGCCGAGTTTCAAAAGGAAGCTGATCGTCGCAGTGCCGAAGCTGATCGCCGCAGAGAGGAAGCTAATCGCACGATGGAAGAATTAAAAAAACAGGTACAAGAAACGACCAAAGCTGTTAATAACCTAACAACTCCGGCTCTTCGGGAATTGTTATGCAAATAATTAACTTAAAATAAAATTCGATGAGAGCAACTACGCTCAAAAGTAGCTGAAATTCATACAGGAAAGGACTTAAGGCACAAATAGATTAATACCAAAAGATAGACAATC
>NZ_JAPZSS010000112.1:0-22147 GCF_027532015.1 Microcystis sp. LE19-131.1A
ACTTTTCTGACTTTTCTTCAGCCATTTATGAATGTTTGAATGATGCCCATCTGAAACATAAAAAAGAACTGGATTCTTTGCTGACTCTACGATTTCAGAAGTTTAATAAATCTCAGATTATGAACGTCTAAAGTATAATTACAGCCTAAACTATCCCTGGTGGCCACTCCCGTGACTGGATTAATGCCATCGGCCCGTTCACACATTAACTTGACCTGATAGTTATCAATGACCGCGTTAGTGAAATCGGCCCCAGTAATAATTGTGTCATAAAAACGGCTGCGAGTGGCGATCGCATCGGTAAAAATAGTGTTAGTTAAATCGGCAAAATCGAGGGTAACTCTATCTACCAAAGAGGCGGTTAAATCGGCCCCTTTTAAGTTAGCTTTTAAGAGGACAGCCTCGGTGAGAATGCTATAGGATAAATCGGACCCTTCTAGGTTAACTCCCCGCATTGCGGCAGCTGCGAAAACCCCTCCGCGCAAATCCTGATGGGAAAAATCCCGATCTTGCAGCTGGGCAAAACTATAGTTAATCGTTTTATCTTGGGCCAAAGCCACCGGACGGGCCGCGAAAAGTAGCCACAGAATCGCCAGCAAAATAATTAAAACCAGACTGAAAAAATTTTTCAACATTGTTACTGTTGAGCGTCGAGAAACTGGGCCACATCATCACCCACCCGAATAGTTAGGTCTGAGTCTAAAGCACCAGTGGAGGATGATTCTACTTTACCGATTCCCAATTGATTTTTCAAGAGGTTAGCGGACTGAATATCACCTTTTTGGGCAATAATCGCCGTGGTTTCTAGCTTTTGGGAGGAGTCATCGCTAATATAAACATTTGTGTAGCCCTGTTTGGCCAGATAATCACGAGTACGACGGGCTAAACCTTTGGTATTGGTGGCATTTTGAATGGCAATCCCCAGACTATAAACGGAGGTTTCTCCCCCCGCGTGGTTATCGGTAAAATTATTAGCCACAATGGTTCTAATTTCGCGACGGTTCAAAATCCAATAACTGCGACCATCGTATTCCTCGAGGCTATTAAACCGGCCAGGGAGTAGGATCATTCTTAAGTTATCCTGTTTAATTTCCCGGCCAAAATTGGCGATAGCCAGCATTTCCTCGACGCTTAAGTTCGTATCGATATATTGTTGTAAAACCTGTACTGCTTTCGGGAGACTGGGGAGAATTGTCGGACTAAAAATCTTTTTTTGGAGTGCTTTTAATAAAATTTGTTGTCTTTGTACGCGACCAATATCGCCGTATTGCGGGTTACGAAAACGGGCAAATTGTTCTGCTTGGTCGCCGTTGAGATTTTGCCAACCCTCTTGTAAATCAATTTCTAATTTTTGGGTGACATCTTTATGATACATTCGTTCGGGTACATAAACTTCTACACCCCCGACTAAATCGACTAATTCCTTAAAGGCATCGGTAGTCACCCGCACATAGCGATCAATGGTGACATCCCCTAAAGTATTAGTGACAACTTCTGCCGCTAGAGTTGGTCCACCGTGAACGTTAGCATCGTTGATTTTAGTGAAACCGTGGCCGGGGATTCTGACGCGGCTATCGCGAGGGATAGACAACATTCTCACGGTTTTATCGCTAGGATCGAAGCGCACTAGGAGCATGGTATCGCTGCGACCTTTAAACACATCATCGCCGTTTTTGGCATCTAAAACTCGATCGATGCCCATAACTAAAATATTAACAGGACGAGAAAGCTGCTGATTGATTAAGCTATTCCAAGCTTGATCCTCAAGGATGTCTGTTTGGGTGGGAAAAGATGTTTTTTGGAAGATGGCCCCAATTGGTGCGGGTAAGGGACTAATTAAAGCGACGGCAGCCCCAACAGTGGCGGAAACTAGGGCGGTAAAACTGAGGGTTATTCCCCAAAATAAGCCCTTTTGCAGGGGAGATGCTTTTTTTAAACCGGACATGACTGAACTGACCACCGTGACGGTATTTTCTGAGTTTTGGCTGTATTCTTGCTTTTCAAACCGCCCGGAAACATTGGCCATAGACTAACCTCAACATCTGATTAAAAGCTTACTCTAGGAGGTGACTGTTGATCCCTAGAATCTATCTCTAGAGCAAAAGTTCCAGATATTGGCCACCCCCTCTCGCCGGCTATCGTAACATATTGTTAAGGAACTGGCTATCCTAGACCTGTTGTAAAAATCAAAAATTGTTGTTAGGGTTAGGTGTCGGTAGCCAGTAGCCAGTAGTCAGGAGAATTAAAAACGAATAATAAACGATTAAACGCTCTATTCACCGATTGTATGCCATTTAAGCCTTATTTTTGCAGTTTTTGAACCCTGAAAGGTTAATTATGCCATAGGTTTAATAATTTTTCAGGGATTCAGTTCGGTTATAGATTATCTTTATGGCCAAGAATTAAGGCTCTCTTAGGTTTGGTGGGTAAAATGTATTCTAAGATACAGTCCTGCTGGCGAGCGAGTGGAAGGAACCCGACCGACACAGAGGACACAAAGATTGATCGCTTCTATAGTAAGTTAAACTGCTCACACAAAGAATAAGAGAGCCGAATTAAGAGAGGTGGAAACTTGAAGATGACAGAACGAACTAAGGTTATTCTCCTCGTTGTTATCCCTTTGCTTTTGGCTAGTAATGCAGTTTTTTCTGTCAATAAATTCTGAGCTATTTTTTATGCAAATCATCTCCCTTCCCCCATCATCTACCCAGGAATATCTCTGTCTAAGAGACTTAAATCTCTACAATTCTCCCAGTTGTCAAGAGTTAGCTACCCAAGCACAACGGGGAAGAAAATTAAAATTTATTTCCCTAGAAATTACCGAAAAAGGGCTACAAATTCAGCTAAGGGAAGATAATTATTTAGCTTGGTTATGCAGAGAAGATTTAGATGCAATTGCGGCGGCCACCACAGCTTATCAAAAAATTCCTCTAACTCGTTCGGACATAGAAAAACATATTCCTGAGATTATCTCTTTTACTCAGGAAGCAATGAATTGTACCAATCATTATCTCTGGGGTGGAACCCTTGCACCTAATTACGATTGTTCAGGATTAATCCAGGCTGCTTTTGCCACTTTTGGCATTTGGTTGCCGAGGGATTCCTATCAACAGGAGGCTTTTTGTCAAAAAATAAACCGAGAGGAATTACTCCCAGGAGATTTAATTTTCTTTGGTGATAAAAGAGTTAATCATGTGGCTTTATATCTAGGGAATAATCAATATATCCACAGTTCAGGAAAAGAAACAGGTAACAATGGTATCGCTATCAATCTACTCACCGATGATAGGGATAGCGTCAGTCGTCATTATTATCAAAAATTATGGAGTTTCGGTCGAGTTATGCACAATTAATCAGTTATCAGTTATCAGTTATCAGTTATCAGTTATGGGTTTACTGTTTACTGTTCACTGTTTACTCTCTCCCATAGGTAATCATGTTAGAAAACATCTCCCTAAGCGGTCTATCAATTCGTCGTCACATAGGAGTATTGATGTTAACTATAGCAGTTATCATCATCGGTCTTTTTTTTCTAAATCGTTTACAAGTAGATTTGCTTCCTTCTATCACTTATCCTCGCATTAGTTTAAGGATGAATGTCCCGGGAGTTTCCCCGGAAGTTATTCTCGAAGAAGTAACTAAACCCCTAGAAGAAGGAATGAGTGCCACCGAGGGAGTAGTGCAAGTTTATTCAGAAACTCGCGAGGGAAGGATGCGAGTAGATTTATTTTTTCAACCGGGGGGAGATTTAAATGTCGCTTTAAATGAAGCTACCGAAAGTTTTAATCGTGTCCGACAAAATTTACCCGATATTATTGAGGAACCGCGCTTAAACAAATTTGAACCCTCTCGTTTACCCGTCTATGAATTTGCTCTCGTTTCTGATACCCTACCCCTAAAAGATTTAAGATTATTTGCTGATGAAGAATTAGGGAGAGAATTAGGATTTGTGGGAGGAGTTGCAGTGGTGGACGTGATTGGGGGAGTTAGAGAAGAAATTCAGGTTAATATTGACCTGCAGCGATTACAATCTCTGGGAGTGGGATTAAATCAGGTTTTAGACACCCTAAAAAGACGCAATCAGGACATCTCTGGGGGCCGACTAGAGGGAGAAACTGGGGAACCTTTAACCCGTGCGGTGGGGAAATTTAAAAACGTAGCGGATATCCAAGATTTAGCACTGACCGATAGTAATAATCCCGAAGAAAAAATCTATCTGCGGGATGTGGCCAGAGTTATCGATGGGACAGAAGAACAAAGAATTTTTGTCACCCTAAATGGAAAAAATGCCGTCAGGGTTAGCGTCCAAAAACAACCGAATGCGAACACGATTGCTGTGGTAGAAGGGGTCAAAAAACGCATTACAGAATTAAAAAAATCCGGGTTAATGACCGGGGGAATGCAAGTCGTCCCCACTAGCGATGAGTCTGTATTTATCCAAAATGCGGTTAATAACGTGGTTTCTTCGGGACTAGCAGGGACAATTCTAGCAGGATTGACTGTATTCGTCTTTCTCGGTTCCCTGCGACAGACTTTTATCATTATCCTAGCGATTCCTCTTTCTACCCTCGTCGCAATTATCTGTATGAAGTTATTCGGGTTATCGATAAATGTGTTTAGTTTGGGAGGATTGGCCCTAGGGGTGGGTATCGTGGTGGATAATTCCATCGTCATGCTGGAAAATATTGCCCTCAAAGTTAGTCAAAACCAAAATAAGCGAGATTTTTTAGAAATTGCCCGGAATAGCAGCCAAGAGGTAGAATCCGCTTTAGTGGCCTCCACTGCGACTAATCTCGTCTCTATCCTGCCATTTTTATTACTGGGTGGTTTTATCTCCCTGCTGTTTAACGAGATTATCCTCACTATCAGTTTTGCTGTGGCTGCTTCTCTCCTGTGTGCGTTAACCGTTGTTCCCATGTTAGCCAGTCGTTTGTTAAATATGCGGGTTTCTAGTGGTATTCAGCGATTTTGGCTCTTAAAAGTCTTTAGTCAACGTCTAGAAGCTTTAACTATTCTCTATGGTCGTTGTTTAGCTAAAATCATCCGCTACAGAATACCTGTTATCCTGCTGGCCTTTTTAATTTTAGGGGGAAGTAGTTTCTATCTCTGGCAATATATCCCCCAGGAAGTCTTTAGTCGTATTCAAACCGGACAGGTGAACGTTTTTGCTCAATTTCCTCCTGGTACCAATTTAAATACTAACCGTCAGGTGATGCGGGAAGTAGAAAAGATTTTATTATCACAACCAGAGACTAAGTACGTTTTTACTACCAGTGGCGGTTCTCTTTTTGGCACAACTACCAATGAAAATATTTTGCGCGGTTCTAGTACGATTAATCTCAAACAAGGCACTAATACAGAAGCGTATATCGAACGCATGAGCAAAGCACTAGAGCAATTAAACCTCGTTAACGTGCGTTTGCGTCTCACCCCCGGTCAAGTGCGCGGTATTATTCTTAATAACTCTCCCTCCGTTGGTGCTGACGTGGATGTGATGTTACAGGGACGAGATGGGAAAACTTTAGAGCAAGCTGGTGAAGAAATCCTCAGTATTCTCGATGAAAAAGTCCCTAGTGCGCGTTTTCGTGCCGATGCTGACCCCAGACAACCGGAAATCCAGATTAAACCCGATTGGACCCGCTTAAATAGTTTGGGATTGAGTACCCTGGAAGTGGGACAAACGCTACGGACCGCTATTCAAGGATCAATCCCCACCCAACTGCAACGGGGAGAAAGATTAATCGATATCCGAGTGCAATTGGACCCCAACTCGCGGCAAAAAATTAGTGACATCTCACAAATACCTATTTTTGTCAATAGGCAAGAAGACTTAAAATTAGCAGATATCGCTAGGATTGAAGGGGGAAAAACCCCAGCAGTCATCCAGAGAATTAATCAGCGTCAAGTTTTTATTATTATCGGCAGTTTAGTCGAGGGTGCGAAATTAAGTGACGCACTCGCGGGGGTACAATCGGTTTTAAATTCCACTCCCTTACCCGATGGTATCAGCATTTTACCCAGTGCTGCTGCCATCTCTAATCAAGAAATTCAGGGTTCTTTGGGTTTATTAGCGGGTTTATCGGTATTTTTAGTCTTTGTGGTCATGGCCGTCCAGTATAACTCGCTCATAGACCCTTTGGTGATTATGTTAACCGTTCCTTTGGCCCTAGCGGGGGGAATTTTTGGACTATATTTGACCAAAACCCCGATTAATGCCATTGTCATCGTCGGGGTGGTGTTATTGGTGGGCATTGTGGTTAATAACGGGATTATTATGGTGGAATTGGCGAATCAATTGCGGCAAGAATTCGGTTTTACTCGACTACAAGCCATTTTAAAGGCCGCTCCCCAACGTTTACGACCGATTTTAATGACTACCGTGACCACGGTTTTAGGTTTATTTCCCCTCGCTTTAGGATTGGGAGAGGGGGGAGAATTCCTGCAACCTTTAGGAATTGTCGTTTTTTCGGGTTTGTCTTTAGCAACGCTGTTAACTCTGTTTATTATTCCCTGTTTTTACGTTTTATTCTCCAGAAAATAATCCCCCTGCACAGTGGGAAGTCGGGAAGTGGGGTGTGGGGTGTGGGGTGTGGGGAGAATAAAGCTGACTCCCGACTCGGAGAATACTGTCTTCTAACCCAATGTTGGCTAAAGATAAGTAAAAATTAGGCTCTTCTAGGTTCTGTGTGATAAGTTTGACTTACATAGGATCGATCGATCTTTGTGTCTTTGTGGTTCGTTCCACCCCCTCGCTAGGAGGAATGTATCTTAGAATACATTTTACCCACCAAACCGGGGAGAGCCAAAAACCTTGCATTATCCTTCTTTTAGTACATAAACTGGTACAAAAAGAGAGGGCAACAAAGCCTCAAACGACCGACGACCGGCTCCTGACTCCTAACCCCACCAACAAACTTTTTGCCGCAAACCCTAGTTATTTCCCCTGACAATGAGGAGGATCGATAACATTGGCAAAAATTGCCCAAAGTACCATGAGCGGCATCGGCAACAAACAGATTAGCCATTGATAAGCGGTTAGGGTCGCCGTTGCAAACAGACTGTTCATCACCCCCCATTGACTAAACAAAATTTGTAGGGCAACAGCAGCCACAATCCCCAAAATTAGGATTGGTGCATTAGTAATCGAGGTTGACTGACGACGTAGGTAGTCCACTAGGCTCATCCCTAATTGGCTGATACTGAGCAGATAGATAACCCGTGCTGCCACAAGGGATTGAATTGCCATTGTGCGGGCAACGGCAATATCTCCTGTGGTCGATTTAGCCCACTCAAACATACCAAAAATCAGAATCCAGTTAAACAATGAAACAGCCAAAATTCGGCGCAATAGTTTTTTGGTGATCAAAGGTTCATTGGGATTGCGTGGTGGTGACTGCATAATGCTGGGGGATTTTGCTTCAAAGGCCAGGGGAACAGTCATCGTGACGGAGTTGATCATGTTCAACCAGAGTACTTGTAGGGAGAGGATGGGTAAATCTCGTGCTAGTAAGGTACTGATCAGAATCGTCATCGATTCGCCACCATTGACAGGCAAGAGAAAAGATATCGCTTTGCGTAAATTTTGATAAACGGTGCGTCCTTCTTCGACAGCGGCCTTGATCGAGGCAAAGTTATCATCAGTGAGGAGCATATCAGCAGATTCCCTGGCGACTTCCGTTCCCCCTTTCCCCATGGCAATGCCGATATCGGCCTGCTTGAGAGCCGGCGCATCATTGACACCATCGCCGGTCATCGCCACGATTTCCCCTTGAGACTGGAGTACTTCCACCAGTTGCAGTTTTTGGGTAGGGGCAACCCTGGCAAATACCGATCCATCGACCACCGCTTGGGCCAGTTGATGATTATCCATTTGCGCTAATTCTTTTCCCTCAAATGCTAAGACTTGTGCTGCCGTTTTAATGCCCATCCGTTCCGCGATCGCCCGTGCTGTGACAAGATGATCACCAGTAATCATCTTGACCCGAATCCCGGCAGTTTGACAGGCATGAACGGCAGCGATCGCCTCTGGACGAGGTGGGTCAATCATGCCCTGTAATCCCAGAAACACCAAGCCTGTTTCGATATCCTCATGGTCGATAGAATGCTGATGGGTCGCTGCTGCTTTTTTGGCAAAGGCAAGCACCCGTAAACCCTGCTCTGCCATCGTTTCTACCGCTTGCTCGATCTGTTCGGCGTTCAGCGCGGTCATCTGACCATAGCGATCGATCATCTGGGAACAACGACGCATTAGCGACTCAACCGATCCCTTGACATAGATCAGACGAGGTATCCCATCATGCAGGGTTGCCATGTATTGGTACTCAGATTCAAAGGGAATTGCATCCAATCGTGGGGTTAAAGACAATAGCCCCAATTGACTGAGACCTGCTTTGGCAGCGGCCGCAATCAGCGCCCCTTCCGTAGGATCCCCCACCACTGACCAATCTTCTCCCCTTTGTTTTAGCCCGGAGTCATTACAAAGCAAACCAGCTACCAGACAATCCCCCAGGGCCGGCGGTAATTCCTCTGCAAATGGGCTGCTGGGGTTGCCATCGGTGATCAGACTAATTTCGCCCTTGGGACTATAGCCACCACCACTAACGGCGTAATATTGCCCTTCGGTATAAATGGACTGTACAGTCATTTGATTTTCCGTTAGGGTTCCGGTTTTGTCGGAACAAATGACGGTCGCACTCCCCAATGCTTCCACTGCGGGCAGTTTACGAATAATCGCATGACGACGGGCCATGCGGTTGACCCCAATTGCCAAGGTAATCGTTACCACTGCCGGCAGCCCTTCTGGAATCGCACTCACTGCGAGGGCAACGGCAGCTTCAAACATATCGATCCAAGATTTCCCCCGTCCTAACCCGATGGTAAAGGTCAAGGTTGCTAGGGTCAAAATTGTGTAGAGTAGGGTGCGGCTAAATTGGGCAAATTTACGGGTCAGGGGTGTGCTAAGGCTGACTCGGCTTTCCATCGACTGGGAAATCTGCCCCACTTCGGTGGCGTTGGCCGTAGAGACAACAATCCCTTTGCCCTGTCCAAAGGTAACGAAACTCCCTGCGTAGGCCATGTTTGTCCGTTCTGCTAGGGGCGTATCCCCGGGTAAGGGTTCGATCGCTTTTGACCCGGGCAAGGATTCCCCGGTCAGGGCAGACTCATCCACTTGCAAATTGCGGACTTTCAGCAGCCTCAAGTCCGCCGGTACTTTATCCCCCGATGCCAATAAAACGATATCTCCTGGCACCAAATCCCGAGATGGAATCCGGAGGGTTTGTCCCTCTCGCAACACGGTCGCTTCTGTGGTTACGGCTTTGGCTAGGGAAGCGATCGCACCTTCCGCCTTAGCTTCCTGCACATAGCCAATAATGGCATTGATCAGGGTAACTCCCCAAATCACCGAGGCATTCGTCCAAGACCCTAAAAATGCCTTAATAGTACCCGCAAGCAGGAGAATATAGAGTAGTGGCTGATGAAATTGCCCCAAAAATCTCAACCAAGCTGGTTTCCCCGGCTTAAATCGCAGTTCATTCTGGCCATATTTTTCGTAGCGACTAGCCACTTCTTCTGCTGATAAGCCCGTTGACCCATCGCTGGTCAAGTATTCAATCACCTCTGGTTGAGAAAGTTGATGATACAACGGCAACGATAATTGAACTGGCATCATGCTCGACCATATTTAGCAGATGGATATTCTGATCCTATCAGTCGGATAGGTTCTTGCTCTTGCTGCACACCATTCCCCCGCGTAAATGACTAGGGATTCTAAGCGGCTGCTAGGCAACGTCGATTTATCGGGTTGCCTAGGATCTTTTTAGCCGACCAGAATCTTAATTTTTGGCTAGGAATCTGCTTCTCTGGGATTTTTAAAACCTAGAGCCAAACCCACTTAACGCCCTGAAAAAGACAATAGCTTTTAAGCTCTCGTCTTATTTTGGTAATAGTCGCGGGTTCCCTTGGCATCTAGGGCTTCTCCGAGACGAGCAATCGCCTGGGCGTAGGCGGCGTTACGCAGAGATATATCGAACTCCTGGGCGAAAGACCAGACTTTTTCCGCTTCTGTCACCATTCTTTCTTTTAAGCGCTCATTGATCTCGTTTAATCGCCAATAAAGACCGCTGCGATTTTGCACCCATTCAAAATAACTCACCGTTACCCCACCCGCGTTAACCAAAATATCGGGGAAAACGAGAATTCCTTTTGAGTCTAAAATGCGATCGGCTTCTGAGGTAGTGGGACCGTTGGCCACTTCAAAGATATATTTTGCCCGCACGCGATCGGCATTTTCGGCGGTAATTTGGTTTTCTAGGGCAGCCGGAATCAAAACATCCACATCTAGGGCTAATAATTCTTCATTACTAATCGCCTCGTGTTCTAAGATATTACACACAGTACCCTCACAGTAAATAGCAGTAATTCCGCGATGTTCCTGTTTATACTCACGAATACTGGCAATATCTAGCCCTTTTTCCCGATAAATGCCGCCCTGGGAATCACTTACCGCCACCACTTGATAACCGGCTTTGGCGAGGAGATCCGCTACTACAGCCCCAGCGTTACCGAATCCTTGGACGGCTACGGTAGTATTAGCGGGTTTTTTATCTAATTTCGGCAAAAGAGAGTTAATAACATGAAAAGCCCCCGTTCCCGTCGCCGTATCGCGGCCGCGACTGCCTCCCATGGTTAAAGGTTTCCCCGTCACCACCGCCGGACTAATTTTACGCTGAATGATGCTGTACTGGTCCATCATCCAACCCATGATCATCTCGTTGGTATAGACATCGGGGGCAAGAATATCGACATCGGGACCGATAAAGTCGGCTATACCCTCGATATAGCCCCGGCTAAGGCGTTCTAACTCGGCTTTTGACAATTCTTTCGGATTTAGGGTAATGCCGCCCTTAGCCCCACCGAAGGGCAAATCCAGCAGGGCGCATTTAAAGGTCATCCAAAAGGCCAGGGACTGCACCTCATCAATGCTGACGTTGGGATGATAGCGCACACCCCCCTTGCCGGGGCCGCGGGTGTCATCGTAGCGGACGCGGTAGCCTTGGAAGATTCTTAAAGTGCCGTTGTCCATACGGACGGGTATGGAGACGCTAAGACTAGCTTTGGGATATTTTAACCGCTCGATCGCATCATCGGAAATGGAGACATACTTAAGGGCCCGTTCTAGGCGACTGCTGGCATCGGTAAAGAGTGATTTCGACATGATTTTTTTTCCCCTATCTATCCCCATTAGAACAGGTCAAAACCGTATATTTCACTACAGTTTATTTTTCTTAATTAACCATGGGCGGGAATTGCCTACCAGTGTTCTCAAACAAGGTTAGTGTTGAGTTAACTTCAGTGAGTAAGAGATTTTCTGGTACATCATCCACCAAGAGGATGCGATCGCTTAATTCCATTTAATTTTAATTGTCAACGATACAAAGATGAAATGTAACCTAATTTGCCATCGACCACCGACCACCGATGCTTGATAGCTAAAAAGCTGACGGCTGACGAATGTTACGATTGTTACAACATCTTGACATTAATTCTGATACCCTGACAATGTGTCAATCTGTGCAGTAATGGGGCAGAAACTCAAGTGGTATCGATCCATATTTCTATTGTTGAGGGCAACCCGCACTTGCGATCGCTATTAGCTTGGCATCTGCAACAGGCCGGCTATTTGGTCAATCAATCGGCAAACCTGCAAAGTGCGCGTCAAGCTTTCCTTCACCGTCAACCAACCTTAGCAATTATCGATTCCGACTTACCCGACGGGGATGGAATCGAACTCTGCCGTTGGCTTTATCAACAAAAACATTCTCTAATACTGATTCTCTCGGCCCGCAATGGCGAAAAAGATGTGGTCAATGGTTTAAAAGCCGGGGCCGACGACTACCTGAAAAAGCCCTTTGGAATGCAAGAATTTATGGCTAGGGTAGAAGTGTTAACCCGTCGTTTAGGCGGTAGGGCTGCTCCCCTACACTTGGATTATGGACAATTAAAAATAGATTTAGCCCAAAGACGGGTACAATTTCGCGGGGAGTATATCGAATTAACGCCCCAAGAATTTAGCCTACTCTACGTTTTAGCCCAAGCGGAGGGAACACCCCTATCAAGAGCCGATTTACTGCGTCGCGCTTGGCCCGAGGAAATCGATAACCCCCGGACAATTGATACTCATGTTCTCTCTCTGCGGAAAAAAATCGAAACCGATCCCAGACAACCTAATTTAATTCAAACCGTCCGCAACGTCGGCTATCGTTTCAATCTAGAAATGTTGGCCGAGATCAATTCAGCTTTAGAAGCTAATATTATTGCTTCCACCAAAGGCAATCATAACGGTCATTCCATGAGTAAAATCCCCGCTCACAATGTTAGTCGTTAATTCTGGCTTTGTCCGACTGATTAGCAGATTTTTGGCTGAAATCGTCTCCTAAGCACTGAATGAAGCAAGGAGACGAAGGGCAAATTAAACCATAGTCACCATTGACCGATCCGCTTGTTGCTGAAATTCCCTCAATAAACGCCGAAATTCGTCGCCGTCAATGGTTTCCTGTTCAATCAGTATCTCCACCAAGCGATCAATCGCCATACGATTGTCAAGGATAAGTTTTGTTGCTAAATCGTGGCATTGCTTGACAAGTTCCCGCACTTGTGCATCAATTTTTGCCATCATCGCGAAAGAATGGTCGGCATGATAACCAGCGCCAGCACCACCGAGATAGGAATTACCATCCTCCTCTAGGGCAATCAATCCCAATTCCGACATTCCCAGACGCGTTACCATCTGTCGGGCCAGATAGGTAATTTTTTCAATATCATTACCGGCACCGGTGGTCACTTCATCCTCACCGAAGACACATTCCTCCGCCACCCTTCCCCCTAATAATCCCGCAATTCGGGCCAACAACTGGGAACGACTGGTTAAACCCTGTTCTTCATCGGGAGTGAACCAAGTTAACCCCTGCGCTTGACCCCGGGGAATCAGGGTGACTTTTTCCACTTGATCGTGGCCAGGACAGAGAGTACCGACAATCGCATGGCCCACTTCATGATAGGCGATCAAACGCTTGGCTTTACTATCCACTAAAGCGCGCCCTTCCATACCGGCCACAATCCGATCAATCGCATCGTTGACCTCCGCCATGGTAATCGCCTCTTTCCGCCGTCTAGCGGTAAAAATCGCCGCTTCGTTGAGCATATTCGCCAAATCTGCCCCAGTAAAACCGGGGGTGCGCCGGGCGATCGCCTCCAGAGCCACATCAGCAGCCACCTTTTTATCGCGAGAATGAACCTCCAAAATGGCCAAACGTCCCTTAGAATCTGGATAATCCACCACCACCTGTCGGTCAAAACGACCCGGACGCAGCAGGGCCGAATCCAAAACATCGGGCCTGTTGGTGGCGGCAATAACGATAATGCCAGTATTGACCTCAAAACCGTCCATTTCCGTCAATAATTGGTTCAGGGTTTGTTCCCGTTCATCATTACCTCCCCCATAACCGATCCCTCGTTGACGACCAACGGCATCAATTTCATCGATAAAAACCAAACAAGGGGCATTTTCCTGGGCTTTTCGGAACAAATCTCGCACTCGCGACGCACCAACCCCGACGAACATCTCCACAAATTCCGACCCGGAGATGCTGAAAAAAGGTACTCCCGCCTCTCCTGCGATCGCTTTAGCCAGTAAAGTTTTTCCCGTCCCCGGAGGACCAATTAACAGGACTCCTTTGGGGATTTTCGCACCAATAGCCGTAAATTTTTCCGGTTGTTTGAGGAATGTTACCACTTCCTCTAGATCTTCCTTGGCCTCATCCACACCGGCCACATCATTGAATTCTATGCCAGTTTTCGCCTCCATCTGAAACCGCGCCCTTGATTTACCGAAGTTCATCGCTTGACCGGAGGCATTGGCAGAACGACGGATAATAAACACCAATAATCCCAAGACGATAATAATCACTAACAGGTTAGTGAGAACATTGATCAAGGCCGAATTGTCAGTGGTGGGGAGAATACCATACTCAATTTTTTTAGCATCGAGTTTCTTGATTAATTCGGGATTTTGGTCAAATAAATTAACTTCTTTCGGGGTATCCTTATCCGTTTGACCGACGAGGGTAACTGCTGCCTGCTGCAAAGAAGGATTGATTTCCACCTTTTTTACCTTGCCTTGCTCGATTTTCTCTAACAATTCACCGTAGGTGAGGGTATTTGGGTTTTTTTGACTCCAAGCAGGATTGACATGGCCAAAGGTTTGCAGAATCATCCAAGTGCTGACAATCCCTTTCCATACTGGCCGATGACCACGATTCTTAGCTGACTTGGCTCTAACTACGGTGAGTGGAGATTTTTGATCCATAATTGACTCTATATCTAGTTACCCTGTATTCATTGTGACAGATCGACTCGATCGTGACCACTGTTCTGTTTTTCCCCGGCAAGACCCTGAGGGCAAATAGTGATGACGGTTTTTTGCTATACTGTATTCAGCTAGGTGGTCTAACAACTGCCTATCCCAATCACTAACAGTTTAGGGAAGTGGGTTTCGCCCGCTTTTTTTATTGTCTAAATCATGACCCATCCGCTCATCCCCGACCTGCTGCACCTAGCCACCCCTATCGCTGAAAACTTGGGGCTAGAAGTGGTCGATATCGTTTTCCAAACCAATAAAAGGCCTCCCGTCCTGCGCGTTGATATTCGCAATCTTGCGGGAGATACTGGTTTAGAGGACTGTGAGCAGATGAGTCGGTCTTTAGAAACCGCCCTCGACAGTCAAGAGATCTTACCCGGTGCCTACGTTTTGGAAATATCTAGCCCCGGCATTTCTCGACAACTGAGCAGTGAGCGTGAATTTCAGTCTTTTAAAGGTTTTCCCGTCATCATTACCGGCCAAGATAGCCAGGGAAAACCAAAAGAATGGCGCGGAAAACTGCAAGGTAGAGATGAGCAATCTATTTATCTTAACCAAAAGGGTCGCGCCCTGACCATCGATCGCACCACTGTCATCAGCGTCCGTTTAGATGAGCAGCGCAATAATCAGTAATCAGTAATCAGTAATCAGTAATCAGGGATAAGGATGAAGATAAATAACTATAGCGTTTCTCACACCTGTGTGGTACAGTTAAACCTTTGCTGATTAAGCTTTTCACCATCGACAATGTACCTCTTGCGAACAGGAAACGCTATAACTAACTGATTAACTTAAAACTTACATCTGATAACTGATAACTTACATCTGATAACTGATAACTGATAACTGATACAAGGCTAATAGCTAAAAAACTAATAACTCAAAAGTAAGGAGAAAAAATAATTATGGCTACCGTTAATTTGCCCGGTTTAAAAATAATGCTCGAAGAAATTAGCCAACGACATAATCTGCCCAAAAATGCCGTACAGGAGGCTTTGCGTGAGGCACTTATCAAGGGTTACGAACGTTATCGCCGCGCCCAAAGTTTAGAAAAAGCCGCTCAATTTCATGAAGATTATTTCAATAACTTTGATGTGGAATTAGACGTAGAAGAAGAAGGGTTTCGCATCCTTTCTACTAAAACTATTGTGGAAGAAGTGACCAATCCCGACCATCACATCGGTCTCAAAGAAGTGCAGGAAGTGGCCGATGAAGCCCAATTAGGGGATGAAGTAGTTCTTGATGTCACCCCCGACCAAAGAGAATTTGGTCGCATGGCGGCGATTCAAACTAAACAGGTTTTACTGCAAAAACTGCGGGATAACCAACGCAAAATGATTCAAGAGGAGTTCCAAGATCTGGAAGGAACCGTTTTACAGGCCCGGGTCGTCCGTTTTGAAAGACAGGCCGCCATTGTCATGGTACAAAGTACCTACGGTCAACCGGAAGTGGAAGCAGAACTACCCAAACGGGAACAGCTGCCCAACGATAACTATCGCGCCAACGCCACCTTTAAAGTTCTGCTCAAAAAAGTCTTGGAAGGTTCTCAACGCGGCCCGCAATTAATTGTTTCCAGAGCGGCGGCAGGCTTGGTAGTATATTTGTTCGCCAACGAAGTTCCCGAAATCGAGGAGGAAATCGTGCGTATTGTCGCCGTCGCTCGGGAAGCTAATCCCCCCTCCCGTCACGTTGGTTCGCGGACAAAAATCGCCGTCGATACCCTAGAAAGAGACGTGGATCCGGTTGGGGCCTGTATTGGGGCCAGAGGTTCGCGGATTCAAGCCGTGGTGAACGAATTGCGGGGCGAAAAAATCGACGTGATTCGCTGGTCTCCAGATCCCGCCACCTACATCGCCAATGCCCTTAGTCCCGCCCGCATTGACCAAGTTTTGTTCACTAATGCCGAAGAAAGACAAGCATTGGTACTGGTAGCACAGGATCAATTAAGTTTAGCGATTGGCAAAGAAGGGCAGAACGTGCGTTTAGCCGCCCGTCTGACGGGCTGGAAAATCGATATTAAGGATATCGCCCTGTATAAAGGAGAACAAGAGGTAAAAACCGATGAAACCGACCCAGAAGCGCAGGATTTAGACCAAGAATGAACCCCTTCGTCAATTATCGACGCTGTATTAGCTGCCGTCTCTTCGCCCCGAAGGAATCCTTTTGGCGAATTGTCCGACTACACCCGTCTGGACAGATACAATTAGATCAAGGAATGGGAAGAGCGGCCTATATCTGTCCGCAACCTAACTGCCTACAACTGGCCCGGCAAAAAAATCGTCTCGGACGGGCCCTAAAAGCCAATATTCCCGAAACGCTCTATGAATCCTTGCAAGAGCGCCTCGGGACTGCCAAACAAGGTCGTCCAAATCAGGATTAAAATTGACGATCATAGCCACAAAATCGTTACCATGGAAAGGGGGCAGTCCTGACAGGATCAAAAAATCAGCCAACTTATAGGATCACTAACACTTTAGCCGGGGGATAATGGATGAGTAACGCGAAAGTCAGAATTTACGATTTATCAAAAGAATTGAATCTAGACAACAAAGACATTTTGGACATCTGTGACCAGTTGAACATCGAGTACAAGAGCCACAGTAGCACGATCAGCGAAGAGGATGCCCAACGCATCAAGGCAATTGCTGCGAAGGGAGTTGTTTCGAGTACCAGTAAAAATAGTACGGGTCAGCGAGAATCGGTTAGTCCTGCCGAAGAAAAAAAACAAAAGATTTTAGCCCTGCATAAACACAACCGCCCCGAAACTGGCGAAGAAGGGGAAATCTATCCCGGACCTGCCGGTTCCTCAGCTAAACCGACTTTAATCAGTCCTCCCCGTCCCCCAGTTAAACCCCTCGTTGCTGCCCCAGGGCGCGACGGTGCGGCCGAAAAAACTCCCCCCACCGCTGCACAGATGCCATCTCAGTCCGCCAGTGTTAAAGAAACCCCGACCGAAACCCCGCTAGTGCCAGAAGTATCCCCCAGCTTAATCGCCCCACCTAATCGACCCTCCCTCACCCCGAAACCACGCCCGGGCAGCGCCTCGGGCCGGCCAGAACCCCGATCTAAAAATGCCGCCGGCAGTAACGACAGGCCGCGGGGAGAAAAACGCGAGCGCGGCGAGAGTGAAAACGCCCCTAGTCCTGAGCGCAGGGTTAGCTTGGCTAAACCAGAAAAACCGACCCTCAACCGCAAACCCGACGGAAAAAGCCCGAAACTGGCGGAACCAGCTAGAGAAGTGCGGGAGACGGTGGAATTGAAGCGCCCGGTTCGCCCCGGTATGCCCGCTAAAATCTCGGCTACTGGCGAGGAAGAAACCGACACCACCAAGAAATCCGGTGTTGATGGCACAGAAATCGATACAGATACCGGATTGCTCGGAGCAGACGGGCCCAAAAAACTCAAACGACCGACCATGCCCCTTCGCATGGCCAAAAAATCTAGCTGGGAAGAAGAAGAAGAAGAAGAGAAAAAAGCGGCCAAAACCGCCAAAACTGCTGGCAAAAACAAACGCCGCACCCAAGCTCTCTTTGAAGATGACGATGATCTAGAATCGGAACTATCCGGGTTAATCAATAGCCCCAGTTTTACCCTTTCCACCGCTCGTCCCCCCAAACCGCCCAGCGCTAAAGCTGCCACCCCTGGCACCCCAACAGCAGTCAAAGTTAAGCGGCCCAGTAAACCAACCGCCCACACCGGCAGCCCGAAAAGCGAGCGTCAAGAACCCCAAGAGGAAAAACGCCCGGAAAGCATCGTCATCACCGGCAGTCTTACCGTGCGCGACCTCTCGGAATTGATGAAAGTCCCCGAAACTGAGATCATCAGAACCCTATTTTTTAAAGGGATGGCGGTTAATATCACCCAAACTCTCGACGTGGACACGATCGAAATGATCGCCAGGGACTTCGAGATGACCGTGGAAACCCCCAGCACCCAGTCGGCGGCGATCAAAACCACGGAGATGATCGATGTCTCCGACTGGGAAAGTCTCCAGCGTCGTCCCCCCGTCGTCACCATTATGGGTCACGTTGACCACGGTAAAACCACCCTCCTCGACTCGATCCGCAAAACCAAAGTCGCCCAAGGAGAAGCCGGCGGCATCACCCAGCACATCGGTGCTTACCACGTCGATGTGGAACATAACGGCAAACCGGAACAGATTGTCTTTTTGGATACCCCCGGCCACGAAGCTTTTACCGCCATGCGGGCCCGTGGGGCGAGAGTCACCGATATAGCGGTGCTGGTGGTGGCCGCCGATGATGGTGTACAACCCCAAACGAAAGAGGCAATTAGTCACGCCAGGGCTGCCGAAGTCCCCATCGTGGTGGCGATTAACAAAGTCGATAAACCCTCGGCTAACCCCGACCGAATTAAACAGGAATTGACCGAACAGGGACTGGTGGCCGAAGATTGGGGCGGTGAGACGATCATGGTTCCCGTTAGCGCCCTGCGGGGGGAAAATCTCGATAATCTGCTGGAAATGATTCTCTTGGTGGCAGAAGTAGAGGAATTGGTTGCTAACCCCGATCGCTTGGCTAAGGGAACCGTGATCGAAGCTAACCTCGATCGCACCAAAGGTCCCGTGGCTACCCTGCTCGTCCAGAATGGCACTCTCCGCGTCGGTGATAGCATCGTCGCTGGTTCGGTTTTCGGCAAAATTCGGGCGATGATCGATGATCGCGGCCAAAAAGTCGAAGCGGCCACCCCCTCCTTTGCCGTGGAAATCCTCGGTCTTAGTGATGTTCCGGCCGCCGGCGATGAGTTCGATGTCTATGAAAGTGAAAAAGAGGCCCGATCGATCGCTGATCAACGGGCGATCGAACAACGCAACACCCGTTTACAACAGGCCCTCTCCTCCCGTCGCGTTAGCCTTAGCACCCTCTCTATCCAAGCTCAAGAAGGACAACTCAAGGAACTTAATCTCATCCTCAAGGCAGATGTGCAAGGTTCCGTCGAGGCCATCCTCGGTGCGCTCAAACAGTTACCCCAAAACGAAGTGCAGATTCGCGTTCTCCTCGCCTCTCCGGGAGAAATCACCGAAACCGATGTGGATCTGGCCGCCGCTAGTGGTGCGGTGGTGGTGGGTTTTAATACCACCCTTGCCAGTGGAGCCAGAGCATCCGCCGATCGGGAAGGAGTTGATATCCGCGATTACAATATCATCTACAAGCTTCTCGATGATATTCAAGGGGCGATGGAAGGTCTTCTCGACCCCGAAGAAGTGGAAGAACACCTCGGTTTTGCCGAAGTGCGGGCCGTCTTCACCGTCGGTCGTGGGGCCGTGGCTGGTTGTTATGTCCAATCCGGTAAACTGGTGCGGAATCGCTTCCTGCGCGTGCGTCGCGGCAAGGAAATTGTTTATCAGGGGGTTCTTGATTCCCTCAAACGGATGAAGGAAGATGCCCGAGAAGTGGCCACCGGTTTCGAGTGCGGTGTCGGTGTTTCTAAATTCAATGACTGGAAAGAAGGCGACATTATCGAAGCCTACGAAATGGTCATGAAACGTCGCACTTTATCCAGTTAATTACACTTGAACCGTCGGGAGTCGGGAGTCAGTTATCAGTTATCAGTTATCAGTTATCAGTTATCAGTTATCAGTTATCAGTTATCAGTCATAATTCATAATTCATAATTCCCCCATCTCCCCACTTCCCTCTATGAAATCAGAACCTTTTTTGTGGATTCATCTGGCAGGGTTAGCGGCTTTGCCAATCTTTTTACAAATCGCTTGGATTGGTTTAGCTGTGGGTGATCCCTTGCCTTTTCTTTGGCTAGAATGGCTATTTCTGGGAGCGATCGCTATTATTCCCGTCTTTTGGATGCAGTGGACAAAACCTTTTGATATCTTTAGTCTTTTGTTGGTCGCCCTGAAACCGAGTCAACTCACCCCCGAACAGTTAAAAATTCTCTCTCTTTTTCAACGTCCTCGCCATCGTCTTCTGACTCTTTTGGGAGTCGTCCTCTTAATTCTCATCGCTTGGCCTATCTATAATTTTGCCCCTCTAGCGGCTGCCGTGGCCGCCTATCTCCCCCAATGGCGGCTTTTAGGTTTAGTCATCGCTGCGATCGCTCTCCTCTTAAGTCACCTATTTTTACAGGTTCCTCTGAGTGTTCTAGGGGTTTTAGCCACTAAAGAAAGTGACTGGACAGCGACCGAAGCTTTAGTTATTGAGCGCATTCCTGAGTTATTTACCATTTTTGGTCTAAAAGTTAATAAAATTATCTAAATTAGCCAAAATGCAGGATTGATCGCCCGTTTAAGGGTTGAATATTCCTCGCATTACGGGGAAAAATTGCGGCCAATTGTTGCAGTTGTTGGGGAGAAATTTTGATCGTATTTTGCCAGACTAACCAGAGAACATCCTCGCTACAGGGAGGAGTGGACAAAGACCCCTGATATTCATAGAAACCGCTATTTTCCGGCAGTAAAAGCCCGACATTGACCCAAGTATCGGGGATAATCATTTCAGGAGAAGGTTCTTGGGGCAAATAATCCCAAATGGTTTGTAAATAGGGATTAAAAGCACCAATTTCGGCTAAGATGCCCACAACTGCTAAATTTCCCTTCCCATTTCGATGCACTAAATGAATTTCTAGAGGGAAAGACTGACCTTTAATCTGATGTTCGCTGGGGTGATGAAAATGGAACTGCAATAAATCCCAGTTTTCGCCGTGAAAACTCATGTTTCCAACTTTTTCGGTCTGAACCAAGATTGTATGACCGTTATGGCGAATTTTTAGGGGTATAGGACGATAATTAAAGGTGGGTTGGTATAGCTCTTTTTCAGTCACTATACTCAGATTGATCGGTGTTTGTTGCTTTCCCGTGGTGCAGAGGCGATAATTCGTTGATAATTCGCCCCAATGGTCAATATTTTGATAATTCCAAGTAAATTCTGGATTAATAGCCCCAAAAAGAGCATGAGAGCCTATAAATTGCAGTAATTCTCGTCTATACATGGGATTAAATTCAGCACATTTCGACACATTTCGACAAGCTCAATGTAAAAGCTCAATGTAAAAGCTCAATGTAAAAGCTCAATGTAAAGGCTCAGTGACCACATTCTTTACATTGACGTTTGGGTTTTCCATTATGAGTAGAACCATTCTTGATAGTATGGTGAGAACCACAATTAGAACAGGGGAATAGAGGTGAACTAGGGGGGGATTTTGTTCGGTGCTAGACTGATATTTGAGTAAGCTAGACAGGAGCCAGAAAAAGATATTTATCAGAAAAGTCATGATCAAGCTAGAGGTTTAAAGACTGATCGGGTTCCAATTATTTTTATTAATAAATATTTTACACAATTCATACCAGGTAGGCAAGAGGGCTACGCCACTACTACCGAATCATTACCAACTGACCCAACAATGACCAAAAAAGACCGACAGAATCAGTAAACCTTGCTGCGAAACAAGCCACCAAAGCTTTGTCGGGACTGAAAACATTTGGTTTTCCCAGAAGCTGGTGATGGGATTTGAACCCGCGACCGGCTGATTACAAATCAGCTGCTCTACCACTGAGCTACACCAGCATTTTTAACCAACCCATTATAACACAAATAGACCAAGTGGAGATTTTTTCCTCGTCGATCATCGGAAATTTTGGGTCTGAAACCCCGCCGTTCTAGGTTGGCTTTACGTTAGAATTAAAAGGCCAGTCTCGAAAACCAAGTGGACGGCGCAGCACCTTGAAAACTCGGCTTAGGGGGTTCCGACCAGAAAAGCTTG
>NZ_JAPZSS010000216.1:0-12298 GCF_027532015.1 Microcystis sp. LE19-131.1A
GATTGTCTATCTTTTGGTATTAACCTATTTGTGCCTTAAGTCCTTTCCTGTATAAATTTCAGCTACTTTTGAGCGTAGTTGCTCTCATCGAATTTTATTTTAAGTTAATTATTTGCATAACAATTCCCGAAGAGCCATAAAAGTTCAGGATTCTGGCTACTTTCTTGAGCAATAGTGTCTTTTTGACTATCTAAACAAACCCATTGAAGTGCCTGTTGAGTTTTTAGATTTGCCCATTTTTCTAAAGTAACCACAATAGAAACTTGAGCGTCATTAACCATATAAGCCAGTCTATCTTCTGGATAGGTGGGATCTAGGGGTAAATAGGCTCCTCCTGCTTTGAGTATTCCTAATAGTCCAATGAACATTTCTAAGGAACGTTCCAGAAAAATGCCGACTAAGTCGTCAGGTTTAACTCCTAATGTTTTGAGATAATGAGCAAGTTGGTTTGCCTGTTCGTTTAATTGTTGATAGCTGAGGTATTTATCCTCAAATAGAACAGCGATCGCCTCTGGTGTTTTCTTGACCTGTTCTTCAAAAAGTTGATGGATTCCGTTAACTTTCGGATACTCAGCTTGAGTGTTATTCCATTCCACTAATAACTGATGTTTCTGTTGCTCTGTTAACAGAGAATATTGAGATAGTTTTTGATTGGGATTCGCTAAAATTCCTTGTAATAGGGTTTGATAATCTTCGACCATTCTGTTGATAGTAGATTCATCAAAAAGGTCAGTATTATATTCCCAAACCATCGTAATGCCTTCGGTCTCAATGCTCTTTGTCTCTGTGGCCGAATTACGTCCAACTCGCTGCTCAGAACGAGGAATAACCACAATATCCAAATCAAATTTTGCCGAATTATTAGTAAGGGCTTCGTTCTGTTTAATGGTTAACCCAGGTAAATTCAAATCAGGCAATCGAGCATCATGGAAACTGAACATTACCTGAAATAAGGGGTTATAACTTAAGTGACGAACGGGTTTTAACACTTCGACAACTTTATCAAAAGGTAAGTCTTCATTGGCATAGCCTTCCAGGGTAACTTGACGTACTTGCTCTAACAGTTGTTTAAAGGTGGGATTTCCCGAAACATCAGTACGAAGTACGATATTATTGACAATCATGCCAATCAGTCCCTCTGTTTCTCGCAACCGTCGGTTAGCTACTCCAGAACCCACACAGATATCTTCCTGGCCTGTATAGCGATAAATTTGCGCGACAAAGACGGCAAACATACTCATGAAGAGCGTTACCCCCTCTTGACGACCCAGGCTTCTCAGGGGTTGGCAAATATCTAAGGGAAGATCCACCCGTACTTTTCCACCCCCATAGGTTTGCTCGGTTGGCCGAGGACGGTCATAGGGTAATTCCAATAGGGGAGGAATACCCGCTAATTTTTGATGCCAATAGTTGAGTTGTGCGGTTGCTTCCTCTGTTTTCGTCCATTCTCGCTGCCAATGGGCAAAGTCCACAAACTGCAAGGAAGGTTCACTTAAGGGAGAAGGTTTTTCTTGGGAAAAGGCTTGATAAAGGGCGACTAATTCCTTTAAAAATAAATTAAATGACCAGCCATCATGAACCATGTGATGTTCCACATGAATTAACACCCATTCTTGTTCATTTAATTTTAATAATGTCCAATGTATTAACGGTAATTGACTAATATCAAAGGGTTTATGGACTGCCTGTTCAGTCAATTTTTCGACTTCTTCTTCCTGTTTATCTTTGGGAATATTTTGTAAGTCAATGACTGATAATTTAACAGGTTCAGGTGGATGAATGACTTGTACCAGTTTTCCCGCTACAGAGGGAAATGTGGTGCGGAATATTTCATGACGACGTAAAATTTCACTGATACTTTTTTCTAAAATAGATACATCTAAAAAGCCTTTAATGCGGAAACTTTCTTGAAATTGATAGGCGGTGACAGATGGTGCTAATTGTTCAATAAAATAAACCCTTTCTTGAGCAAAAGAAACTGGCAAATAACCGTCCCGCGCAATGGGCTTGATTGTTTTAAAGCTAGTTGTTTTCTTAACTTGCTGTTGCTGTACAATTGTTTGACTTAAATCACCAATGGTGGGATTCTCCAACAATTGTTTAAAGGACACTTCAACATGGAAAATATCCCGTATTCGAGATAAAATTTGTGTGGCAACTAGGGAATTTCCCCCCAAGTGAAAGAAGTTGTCATTGACTCCAATTTTTTCTAATCCAAATACTTGATGCCAAATTTTTGCTAATTTTTCTTCTTGTTGATTACGAGGGGCAATAAAGGGAGTTTGACGCTCGTTTCCGTCATAATCTGGCATGGGTAAAGCTTGACGATCAATTTTTCCATTGGGACTAAGGGGCAACTCATTTAATACAACAAAAGTCCCAGGAATCATATAGCCAGGAAGCTGATCCTTCAGAAATTTTTGCAGAGTTTCTGTTAAATTTTCCTCTTTTGAATGGGGAACAAAATAAGCAACTAATCTTTTATTTCCTAAAGTATCTTCTCGATCAATAACAACCGTTTGAGCGACTTGATGATGTTGCAGTAAAACGGTTTCAATTTCTCCTAATTCAACCCTAAAACCGTTGATTTTAACTTGATGATCAATTCTTCCTAAATACTCTAAATTACCGTCAGCTAAATATCTGCCTAAATCCCCTGTTTTATACAATCTTTCTGAGGAACTAAAGGGAGCTTGAATAAATTTTTCAGCCGTTAATTCGGGACGATTCAAATAACCCCTGGCAACCGCAGCACCTCCGATATAAATTTCTCCTGGTGTTTCAGTAGGAACGATTTTTAAGGTTTCATCTAAAACATAAACTGAAATATTTTCTCCTAAACTCTTTCCAATCGGAATTTCTGTCCTGTTGCGTTGACTTTCTGTTAGTTGCGATAGGTGACAAATGCTTACCTCAATTGTCCCTTCTGTGGGGCCATAGGCATTAATTAATTCAGGAAAATTTCCTACATTTTTAAACCACATTCTTACCAATTCTGGTTGAACTCTTTCACCGCCGATAATAATTAATCGCAAACTGTCTGGTAATGCAACTTTACTCTTGACTAATTCATTAATTAATAAATGCCAGTAAGCGGTGGGTAAGTCCCAAACAGTTATTTGCCAATCTTGAGATTTTTGAACAAATGAGGGGATAGAACTGATCATTTCTTCAGTTCTTAAGACTAAGGTAGCACCAGAACAAAGAGTGGTATAGATTTCGTGTGCTGCCACATCAAAACTGATAGAGACAAATTGAAGAAAGCGATCGCTTGTCGTCATCTGATATTGGGCGATCGCTAGTTTAGTGAAGTTTACCAAGGATTGGTGTTCAATCATTACCCCCTTGGGTTTGCCCGTTGATCCTGACGTATAGATGACATAGGCTAAGTTCTCCGCATCTACCGTATTAACCAGATTCTCTTGACCATAACTGGCAATTTTTGCCCATTGGCTATCTAAACAAACCACCTGGCCTGCATAGTCGGAAATTAAGTTAGACCATTGGGCTTGCGTGACCAATACAGATATTTGAGCATCCTGCACCATGTAGGTCAATCTTTCTTGGGGATAGGCCGGATCTAGCGGAACATAGGCTCCCCCTGCCTTAAGAATACCCAATAAGCCAATGATCATCTCTAGGGAACGATCAACACAAAGTCCCACCAATGTTTCGGACTTAACCCCCAGGGTTCGCAGATAATGGGCTAGTTGATTCGCTTTGGCATTTAATTCTTTATAGGTCAATTGCCCTTGTTCTGACAGGACAGCCACCGCTTCGGGTGTGCGTTCAACTTGGATTTCAAATAATTGGTGAGTGCATTGATTGAACATAGGAAAAATACCTAGAGAAGTTAGTAGCTAGAAGCCCTAGTCTTGAACAATAACATAGAAGATCGCTAAATTACAAGGCGATCACTTAAAAAAATCTGTATTTGACGGGGTGACAAGAGCCTCTGATAAATATAGCACTTATCGGTATCTCGACGTACAGTTTTTTTTACAAAGCTTGCTGAGTAAGGATTTTAGCTTTTTGTCTGCACGGTTTAATTAAGCAAAGTGCTGTATATTCTTATCAACCTCAATTGTCAACATTCCACATTGGCAGTAATATCAATACTGTAAGTCATTCAATTTATCGGCGGGACTTTGTGGCAATTTGGCTCTTCTGGCTTACTAGCTTAAATTGTATCATGGGGATACAAAAAAAACTGGTGCTAATCATGGAATCCTTAACGCAAAAGGCTTTTATCCAGTATTAGCTTTATTTACCATTGTAAAACCAGATGAGTCAGCAATTTTAATGAATTAATGAATTAGAGGAAAAATGCAAACTCTTCCTATTAAAATTTCAGATACGACCCTACGAGATGGGGAACAACAGGCAGGGCTATTCTTTTCCTCTGAAATGAAATATGAACTTGCCCATTTAATTGCCGAAATAGGCGTATCTCATATTGAATTTATGCCTTGTGTCTGTGATCAGGAAGCACAGTTAGCAAAAACCTTAGCAGCAGAAGGATTAAAGCCCGACATTATTGCTGCCACTCCGTTCAAAAAGGACTTGATTGATATAGCAAAAGACTGTGATGTCGATCAGATCGTACTTTTTAAAGGGCTTTCTGATCGCTTACTTTTTCTACGCGATCGCGAAATCTCTCAGATGGAGGAGTTTAACGGGAAGACTATTGATGATCCCATTCCTGCCCACATTATTAACCGAATCCGTCAAAATGCTATTGATGAAATTGTTGACCATTTACGCTATGCAACTGATGAAGGAGGAGCCAGGGTAAACCTTGCTATTGAAGATGCTTCACGGGCTGATTTTGACTTTTTGGTTGAGTGCTTACGTTCCTTTAGCCCTTACATTGAATTCTGTTTCCTCTGTGATACCGTTGGGGTTCTGACTCCCGAAAAGAGCTATATCTGGATTAATGATCTACTGCAAAGTAGCATAGGGGTCAATCTAGGAGTACACTACCACAATGATTTAGGTTTAGCGCTAGAAAATACCCTACAATCAGTGATGGCTGGAGCTACCTTAGTTTCGGGAACCTTTGGCGGTATTGGTGAGCGTTCTGGGAATGTTGCCCTTGAGCAGGTATTAAACGGCTTAAAAATTCGCTTTGGCATTGAAGTCGAAGGCATTAACTATGAGGCGATCGCCCCAGTTCTGGATTATATGCAACAAAAAGGCATTCGTCCCGCCGCTCCTTACTCCCAACAAGCACAACGCCATGAATCTGGCATTCACGTCAATTCGTTGTTAGTAGATCCCAAAAGTTATGCCGTCTTGCCCCACAACACGATTGAAATTCTCTTTGGAAAATGGAGTGGTGCCAGCAATTTCCGTTATCTATTTGAAAAAGAACTCAATCATCCCCAACCCAAGGAACAATATGAGAAAATGCGCTCTGTGATCAAAACCTTAGCTGTAGAACAAGAACGATATTTTACCGCCGAGGAGGTGGTGGAGTTATGGAAAAATGGCATCTTTGAATAAATCATCCTATCGTATCGTTGCCATCCCAGGAGAAGGTATTGGGCCTGAAGTCGTCGAAGCGTCCTTAACCATTCTGCGCCAAGTTGCCCAACTTGAGGGATTTGCCTTAACTATAGACTATGGCTTGCTCGGTGGCATGGCCTTAGAAAAATTAGGTAGTACTTTTCCCCCAGAAACTAGCCAACAGTGTGAAGGGTCTGATGGCATTGTTTTTGGGGCAGTGAGTCAAGGGGGACTTCTAGAACTACGGAGGCACTTCGACTTTTTTATTAATCTGCGACCCATTCGCAGTTGCCCAGGTTTACTGCATACATCCAGTCTGAGACCTGAGAAAGTACAAAATCTCGATATTTTAATCGTTCGAGAACTGGTCAGTGGCATCTATTTTGGCTCGGCGGGGCGGAGTACGGATGAAAAAGGGGCCTACGGCTATCACACCATGTGCTATTACGATCGAGAAATTCGTCGTATTGCCAAGGTAGCCCTCCAAAAAGCTCAGGAACGTCGAGGTTTACTGACCGTTGCCCACAAAGAAAATGCCCTACCTCAGATTCCTTGGACTCGATTGGTACAAGAGGAAGCTACCAATTTTTCTGATGTGGTGGTGTCCCCAATGCTCGTTGATAACTTAGCCATGCAACTGGTTCTCAATCCTCAACAATTTGATGTGATTTTGGCAGGGAATATGTTTGGGGACATTCTCAGTGATATTGGTGGAGCGTTGGTGGGTTCCATTGGATTATTGGGATCAGCCAGTCTCAATGACCAGGGTTTGGGGATGTATGAAGCCATTCATGGAACTGCCCCAGATATTGCTGGCAAGGGCATTGCCAACCCTTTGGGTACTCTAGCGGGTTGTGTTTTGATGCTACAACAATGGGGAGAAATCAAGGCCGCCCAACGGATTCTTAATGCCCAGGAGCGACTTTTAGGCAAAGGATACCGCACTGCCGATTTGTTCCCTCAAAACCAGGAAACTTTGGTCAATACGGCTACCCTCGTTGACCTATTCCTTGAAGAAATTTCCCTTGAACAACCTACTGAATGAGGAGTTTAATCCATGACTGATGCTAACAAAATCCTGTACCTGGGAAATGATATTAATACTGACGATATTATTCCCGCTAAAAGAGGGACGAACGATGATCCAGACCACTTAAAACAATATGCTTTAGAACACATCATTGGCGTGGGAGAACTACTCAAGTATGATGAGATCGAAGCAGGGGATAATTTTGGCTGTGGCTCAAGTCGGGAAATTGCCCCCATTGCCCTCAAAGCGGCTGGAATTAAAAAGGTTAAAGCGCGATCGTTCGCCGAAATTTTCTATCGTAATAGTATTAATATTGGACTACCCTTGGAAATTATTGGGGAAACGGAACGCAACCCTGTGGTAGAAGCGATCGCCAACGAGGGCGGCTTAATGGCCTTTAATCAAAAGCGTCGTCAAGGCAAGGTTAAAATTCCGCCCAGTATCACCCCTGCCCGTCCCATGACCAGGGTAGAAAAGATGTTAGCAAAAGCTTCGGGCAATGATTATGTCAAACCAGGGGAAGGGGTGTTTGCCAAGATTGATCTGGCTTTATCCCATGACGCGGTGGCTAGTTCGGTCGCGAAGGTATTTTATGACAATTATGGAAAAACCGCCCAATTATGGGATCCGCAACGGGTGGTATTAGTCGCTGATCACTTTATCCAAATTAATGACATTCGCCTTGATAACAAAGCCCCGGTTATGTATGAGCAGATGGTCAAATTTGCCCAAGCTCAAGGCTGTCATCTGTTTGATGTCGTGTCTCCAGGGGAAGCGGCTGGTATCTGTCATGTGTTGCTCCCAGAACAGGGATTTATTCGCCCCGGAATGATCATTGCAGGAACGGACTCCCATACCTGTACCTATGGAGCCTTAGGAGCCTTTTCCACAGGGGTGGGAACCACAGATATGGCCAATATTTTTGCAATGGGGGATATGTGGATACGAGTCCCACCCACTTTGGTGTTTGAGTTATCGGGAACCCTTCCTCCTCAGATTAGTGCCAAGGATATTATCTTATTTATTCTGGGCAAATTGGGCTGTGGGGGAGCCACCAGCAAAGTCATGGAATTTCGCGGCTCTATCATTGAACAATTGCCCTTAGATGAACGCCTGACCTTGGCTAATATGGCCATTGAATGTGGTGCCATGTGTGGGTTAATTGCGGCGGATGAAGTGACAAACGATTATGTTACCAGTCGCACACCAATCGGGTTTGAAGACGTGTGCGCGAAGCGTGCCTTTGGCATCGCTGACCCCGATGCCGAGTATGAGGCTATTTATCAATTCGATCTGAGCCATTTGGAACCCCAGGTTGCCCGTCCCCCTAAACCAGATCAGGTAGTTAACATTACTCAATTAGAAGATGTTCCTATCACCAAAGCTTTCATCGGCTCTTGTACCGGCGGAAAACTCTACGATCTCGCTCAAGCGGCGGCGGTCTTAAAAGATCGTCAGGTTGCCCAGGGGGTAGATTTATTCGTGGTGCCAGCTTCGATGGAAGTACGTCAAAAAGCTGAAGAATTGGGCTATCTTGCCATTTTTGAGGAATCTGGAGCGCAAATACTAAAATCTGGTTGTGGAGCTTGTATTAATTCAGGAAAGGGAGTATTAGACAAGGAAGAAACGGGAATCTATGCCACCAATCGTAATTTTAAAGGACGCAGTGGCGACCCTACCGCTAAAAACTATTTGGCTTCCCCCAGAACGGTCGCAATTTCGGCTGTCAAAGGAAAAATTACTGCCAATCTTGATTAATACTTTTCTGTTGGCGCTCTCCTGGCTAAAGCAAGAAGATTCTTGGGCTAAATCCTGCCTCCACCAACAATGTTAGTCTCGGCCTTATACCATTTTTCTTTATTCGTGGCAGACATTCTACTCCTTTCTTGCCCCCCGATGTCGGGGGGGTGGGGGGCAAGGGTTGAGGGAAATTAACCATCTCTGCCATTACTTTAGAAAAATGGTATTACAGTTTCCTGGCTAGTCCGACTACACCTTTTACAGTTTGAAAATGCCAAAATTTTGGTCAATAACGGCGTTGAAATCCAAACGGAGTAGCAATCCTTACCACAGGAAATGAACCTGATCGCCTTGTCTCCCTATACCACCATCCAGACCGATTAGAGCCGCCCCCGCGCTATCAAAATGTCTCCGTCTCAAACACGATCGCCATTTTGTAGATTGGATTAACACAGAAAAACCAAATTTCGTTCAAAGAGGCGCGATCGCCCCTTTGTTAGAGTCATTTAAAGTTAAGTTCTGAGCCACTTTAATATCTGAGGATTTTTGTCATAAAGGTAGGTAAAACCATCCTTGGCTGTAATCACCTTCCCTCGACTGGCTTTACTCCGAATGCTAGAGAGTGATAGGTCTGTTAATAGTTTCATTTCCTGATGGGAAAATCCTTCAAGAGAATAGACTATTTCTGGTTCTGATCCATTATCGATAGTAATATCGGGTGTTATGGAATTGTTACTCGAAGCATTAGTAAACATTTCTCCCGCTTTTTTAAGGCGATAATCTTGAACGCTTAAGAGTTCCCAACTAGAGTCAGCAGAAAGTTCTAAAACCCATTGATGGTAATTAAACAAACTTTCTCGATGACCCACACTAATAAAGGTTGTCTTGCGAGTTTGTAATTGCTCGTATAAAATCCCCTCATTTGTTAAATCTAAGGCACTGGTCGCCTCATCTAAAATGGTAAAACTCGGAGAATTCACTAACAATCGAGCAAAGGCTAGGCGTTGTTGTTCACCGAGGGAGAGAATGTTTTCCCAGGGTTTTTCGGAGTCAAAGTCATCCACCCGATTTAGCACATTTTGCAAATTGACTTGTTGTAATACTGCTTGAAGTTCGGTATTGCTCATCTCACGATTGGTTAGAGGATATAGCAATTGTTCGCGTAAGGTTCCCAAAATAATGTAGGGACGTTGGGGCAAAAAGAGAATTTCTTCTAGGGGAGGACGCACTAAACGCCCAGTGCCAGCATTCCATAAACCGGCGATCGCCCTTAATAAAGAACTTTTACCTCGACCACTGGGCCCGACAATCAATAATCCTTCACCTTTTTGAACAGTAAGAGATAAATCCTCAACAATCACCTTTTCATAGTCAGGGGTTTCTAGGGTGACGTGTTCAAAGGCAAAATGATTTTCTTCTATGGTTGTAATTGTGCTGGCATTATCGGCTTGTTTAGTCACAGTTTCTAAGGCATTAGAAAATTCATTTAAACGTTCTACATAACTAGAAAAACGTCCTGAAGTACCAAATTCTGTAATTAATTCTCCCAGGGCCGATGCAAACATAAAACTAGCTAATGAAGCTTGCTCAACTTGTCCATAATCAATTTCTCCTTTAATATACAAAGGGCCAAGGACTAAAAAGGGAAAAAACTGAATGACGGAACGATAGCCCCGACTAAAAATTTCATTCCCTTTTTCCCAGTTAATTTTATTTTTCGTATCATTGATAACTTCCTGAAAACGTCGCTGAATAATATTTTGTTCCTCTTTTTCTCCCCGAAAAAAAGCAATAGATTCCGCATGAGTCCGAACATGGGTTAAGGCATAGTTATAATCTGCTTTTGATTGCAGTTGTGCCTGATTGATCTTGCTTAATTCTTGATTTAGATAGGCGGCAATAAAATTACCGATAATCGTGTAAAACAGTAGCGGAATAGCAATCTGTCGAGAAATTGACCAAACTACCGCTAAAAAAGTTAGCATTTCCAAACTTTTTTCTAAAAAAGTGGCCGAGAAACTAATGGCGTTTGTGGCGATCGGTTCAATTTCCTGGGCTAGACGTTGATCGGGGTTATCAATGTCAGATTGAAAGTTAATTTTATAATAGGCACGATTACTAAAATATTTCTCTACAATCTGGGTGTTTAACCATTGATACCAATCTAGGGCAATTTTTTTGCGAATATCTTTAGTGAACCCTGCCAGCAGCGTTACACAGATTAATCCGATCGCATAGACAGTTAATGTACTGGCAAATTGAGACGCATCTTTTTCTTGAATAATGACATCAATTAAACGACGATTAACAAAACTGTTAAAAGCCGTGACGGCGACTAATCCCACAATCAAAAAGATAAGCAGTGATAGCATTCCCCAGGAACGAATAACATCAGAAAAGCTTCTTTTATTTGATACAGTGGGATACCAATAGGGTTGGGCGATCGCCTTTACATCCCTTAAAAATTGGTTAAAGGAAGCAAGGGCATTGGCACTAGAAGCTGTTTGGGTTGTCATACTTGTCCTCTGACCGGTGAACGATCATTCATTTTAAACAATAATCAGGTCTTTTTGAAAGTTTTAGGCTAGGTAGCTATTGAGTTTTTCAGCGAGGACTGGATTTTTAATTAAACCATAGTGATCGCCGCTAATCCATTGAGATTGCAAGTCATTGATTACTTGATGCCAACCAGGATTTTTAATAGAACTGTCTTCCGCTCCTAAGAAAACACTTCTACCCAGATACGTCTTGGGAGAATAGCTGCTCAAAGCTTGGTGATTAATCTGGAAAACTTTAAACCAGGTTTTAACCTGCTGCTTCCCAAAATCTGACGGCAAAAGATTCGTCTCTTGACTCCAAGTAATAAACTTGTCTAGTAATTCGTCTGATGTAAAATGAGCAAGTTCACTCCCAGAGAAAGAGATTTCTTGATTAAATATACTTGCTAAATCTCTGATGAAAGAATAGGCAATATTGAGATCTTCATTAAATTCTTCTGTCAGGGAATTAGCATAATTTTTCTCCCTATTAACTGAATTAAGTAAACTGGGAGAATAACTATCTATTAAAGCCAGTAAAGCAACTTCTTGACCTTGGGTCAATAATTGTTGGGCGATTTCAAAGGCAATTACTCCTCCCATTGACCAACCTCCTAAATAATAGGGACCAGAGGCTTGAATAGTTTGTATTGCTTCAATATAAATCATCGCCATTTCTTCAATAGAGGCTACAGTTTTTTCTAATTCACTTAGCCCTAATGATTGTAATCCATAAAACGGCTGTTTCGTTCCTAAATTACGAGCTAAATCGGCATAACACAGCACATTACCACCAATGGGATGAACAGCAAAAAATGGGGTCTTATTACCTTGAGACTGGATAGCAATCAACGGTGAAGAGGCTGGCTGAGTTGTTTCTTGCGCTAGTAATTGAGCTAGACTTGCTATAGTTCCATTTTGAAAAAGACTGGTTAATGGTAAACGTTTATCTAACTTTTGTTCAATACGATTGATCAGACTGACTGCTAATAAAGAATGACCGCCTAATTCAAAGAAGTTTTCCTGAATACCAATATCATTAATGCCTAAAATCTCTGACCAGATTTGAGCTAATTGTAATTCCACTAAATTACGCGGGCCAATTTTAGGAATATTTTTTCTGGTCTGATCATCGGGTATAGGTAAGGAACGGCGATCGCATTTGCCACTGGGGGTTAGGGGCAAATCATCTAAAATAACAAAGGTATTGGGAACGAGATAGGCGGGTAATTGATTCGCCAAAAATTGACGCAGTTCGCTAGTAGTTATCTGGGAGTCAGAAGTAAGAACCACATAGGCAACTAAACGTTTATCGCCAGGAGTATCTTCACGGACAATCACCGCCGTATTTTGCACATCGGGACATTGACTCAGAACCGCTTCAATTTCTCCTAACTCAATGCGAAAACCGCGAATTTTTACCTGATTGTCAATGCGTCCTAAATATTCAATATTGCCATCGGGTAAATAACGAGCTAAATCT
>NZ_JAPZSS010000142.1:0-5343 GCF_027532015.1 Microcystis sp. LE19-131.1A
TTTAGGAGAGTTTGTCGAGTGGCAAGTACGTCCTGCGGTGGTGCGTCTGTTTCAGGAGCGGGGCATTGATGTGCATGAGTTTCACCCCGGCATTTCGGTAAAACGGGATAATGAGGGTTTAGAGATTGATCTATTGGTAGTAAATGATACCGATGCCATTTTAGTGGAGGTCAAAAGTAAGTTAACTCAAAGGGATGTGGATGAGTATTTACAACGTTTGGCCAAGTTTAAGCGGTTAATGCCTCGTTTTCGAGATGTAAAGGCCTTGGGAGCGGTGGCAGCGATGGTGGTTCCCAATGAGGTGGCGAGTTACGCTTGTCGTCAGGGTTTGTTTGTGTTGGTGCAGTCAGGGGAAAATGTAATAATTTTAAATGATGCGGAGTTTACGCCCCGGGTTTGGTAGGTTTAGCTTTCCTTCCACCCCCTCGCCAGCCGGACTGTATCTTAGAATACATTTTACCCACCAAATCCAAGAGAGCCATGGGAGTGGAGAGATTTAAAATTTAGAGATTTTATTTTTCTCCAAACGTTTAGAGTCTCAAACCCAATTTGAATTACTATTAGAGGAAAATTTAAAAATGACTGAGCCATTAACAGCAGGTTTACTTGTCACCTTAGCAGTACAAGAGTTTGTGAAGTCTGGGACGGGAGATTTAGCGAAACGGTTTACGGCTGAAGCTTTGGCTAAGATTCCTATTTTATGGGAAAAGATCAAAACTCGATTAATGGGAAGATCGGAGAAAGTTAATGAAGCATTGGCTAAGGTTGAAAGTGGTGATAGTACAGCGATCGCAACTTTGACTAAAAATTTAGATGTGATTTTAGATGAAGACTCCCTTTTTGCTGAGGAGTTACAGATTTTAGGACGAGCAATTCAAGCAGGGGAAATCACCCAAGTTGGTTTAAGAGATGTTACGGCAGGTCGCATAAAAGCAGAAATCAAGCAAAAAGCTAAGGGCGATCTCGTTGAACAAATTGGTGCGCAGCAGATCAAAGCGGATGGAGACGCTATTTTTACAATTGAGCAAGAAACTAACTAATTTTATAACGATTATGGATAACAAAAATACTCAGACAGGGATTAAAGATTCAACGTTTGGTCCTAATGCTCAAGTTAATATTAACCAAACGATTAATTTACCAAAAGTAAGTACAACAATTCCCAGTGATGTACGACAAGGATCACCCAATTTTGTCGGGAGGCAGCAAGATTTAAAGAATTTGCATAAGGCGTTACAAAATGAGGGTAAGGTTTCGGTTTGTGCGGTGCGGGGTATGGGAGGTGTGGGTAAGACTGAGTTAGCGGTTCAGTATGCGTTATCAAGGGAGTTTCAACAGCGATATGTAGCTTGTTATTGGTTTTCTCTTAATCAAGGGGATTTAGCGACTCAAATTTTATTAAAAGCCGCGCCTTATTTAGCAATGCCGGAGAAGTTACAGAAATCGGGAAGTGTTGAGGAACAGGTGAAGTGGTGTTGGCAAAATTGGCATCCTCAAGAGGGACAAATTTTAATTGTTATTGATGATGTTAAAAGTTTAGAAGATATTCCTGAAGAGTTGCTCCCAATTTCCTCTCGTTTTAAGGTGATGCTAACGACGCGACAAAGGAATCTGAGTCTGAGGTTTTGGGAGTTATCGTTAGGGGTGTTGTCAGAAGCGGAGTCTATTGAACTGTTAACAAAAATTGTCGATGCTGAACTCACTTCGCGCATTGAAAATGAGATAGAAACAGCGAAGGAGATTTGTCGTTATCTGGGTTATTTACCTTTAGCATTAGAGTTGGTTGCTAAATATTTAAAAGATGATCGGATGTTGTCTCTGGAAGATTATTTAAAGCAGTTGAGTCTTGAGGATGAGTCGCTTTCCGATGAAATGGTGAGGGGAATTAAGGCTGAGAGGGGTGTGATAGCTGCGTTTAATTTGAGTTGGCAACGTTTGCAAGGTTTAGCAACTCAGTTGGCGATGCTGTTGGGAAGGTTTGCTGCTGCTGCTATTCCTTGGCAAGAGTTGGTGGAACCGACGATAAACAGTTTGGGATGGGAGAAGAAAGCAGTCAAGGATGCACGCAAGCACTTAGATAATTTGTCTCTGATTGAGATTGAGAATGGTAAAAATATTGTTATTCATGCTTTGTTGAGAGAGTATTTTCGTTATCAAAGTAAGCAGGAAGGGGATGATTTTATTCATGTTCTGCAAGGAGGAATTGCGAGTAGTGTAATTGCCGTAGCAAAGACTATTCCCCAGAATCCCGTTATTGCAGATATTGACAGAGTGCGTCTGGCTATTCCTCATCTGGAGTTACTGAGTCAAGAGATGCTGGATGATATTCCTAATCCTGATGATAATTTAATTTGGGCATTTTTTGGGGTAGCACGGTTTTATGAGGGGCAAGGACAGTATAACTCGGCAGAAAGATATTGTGATAATTGTCTCGAAGCGGTACAATCTCGCTTAGGAGACAATCATCCCCTTGTGGCATTTTCCCTCAACAATTTAGCATACTTGTACGATTCCCAAGGCAGATACCCAGAAGCAGAACCTCTCTATCTAGAAGCATTAGATTTGAGAAAACAACTCTTAGGAGACAATCATCCCGATGTGGCACTTTCCCTCAACAATTTAGCATACTTGTACGATTCCCAAGGCAGATACCCAGAAGCAGAACCTCTCCTTCTACAAGCATTAGATTTGAGAAAACAACTCTTAGGAGATAATCATCCCGATGTGGCAACTTCCCTCAACAATTTAGCAGGATTGTACCGTTCCCAAGGCAGATACACAGAAGCAGAACCTCTCTGTCTAGAAGCATTAGATTTGTCTAAACAACTCTTAGGAGACAATCATCCCTATGTGGCAGCTTCCCTCAACAATTTAGCAGGATTGTACGATTCCCAAGGCAGATACCCAGAAGCAGAACCTCTCTATCTAGAAGCATTAGATTTGCATAAACAACTCTTAGGAGACAATCATCCGGATGTCGCACAATCCCTCAACAATTTAGCAGCATTGTACTGTTCCCAAGGCAGATACCCAGAAGCAGAACCTCTCTATCTAGAAGCATTAGATTTGAGAAAACGACTCTTAGGAGACAATCATCCCGATGTCGCAGCTTCCCTCAACAATTTAGCAGGATTGTACCGTTCCCAAGGCAGATACCCAGAAGCGGAACCTCTCTATCTAGAAGCATTAGATTTGTATAAACGACTCTTAGGAGACAATCATCCGGATGTGGCAACTTCCCTCAACAATTTAGCACTATTGTACTACTACCAAGGCAGATACCCAGAAGCGGAACCTCTCTATCTAGAAGCATTAGATTTGAGAAAACAACTCTTAGGAGACAATCATCCCTATGTGGCAGCTTCCCTCAACAATTTAGCAGGATTGTACTACTCCCAAGGCAGATACCCAGAAGCAGAACCTCTCTATCTAGAAGCATTAGATTTGTATAAACAACTCTTAGGAGACAATCATCCCGATGTGGCAGCTTCCCTCAACAATTTAGCAGGATTGTACTACTCCCAAGGCAGATACCCAGAAGCAGAACCTCTCTATCTAGAAGCATTAGATTTGAGAAAACAACTCTTAGGAGACAATCATCCCGATGTGGCAACTTCCCTCAACAATTTAGCATACTTGTACTATTCCCAAGGCAGATACCCAGAAGCAGAACCTCTCTATCTAGAAGCATTAGATTTGTATAAACGACTCTTAGGAGACAATCATCCGAATACAAAAACCTGTCGTAATAATTTACAAATAATGCGACAACAGCAAAAACCCACTTCTTTAACTTGGTGGCAGTGGATTATAGCTATTCCTATAGTTATTCTATGGATGCCATTTTATTTGCTATGGATGCTCACTCGGTGGCTAGTGCGTCGCTTTATTAGGTAAAGAGTCTAAACTGTAATTTATGGGATTATGGGATGGACTATAATTGATCATTGATGAAGACTTGTTGAATACAACACAATCATAGTATTCATTCAATCATTTCAATCATAGTTTAGACTTATTATGGGATTATGGGATAGACTATGATTGAATTAATCACTGATAACTGATATAGGCTATATTTGAAGAACTTACAAAGGTAAAATTATGACTCTTAAAGAACAACTAATTCATGAAATTGAAACAGTATCCGATGAGGTAATAGAAGAAGTTTTTGACTTTTTATTATTAGCCAAAATCAAACATCATCGATCGCAAGAACAATCTAAACCTTTCGCACAATTTATAGAAGAACTCACTGCTGATATTCCTCAAGAAGTTTTAGATACTTTACCAACTGATAGTGCAGAACAACATGATCATTATATTTACGGTACTCCTAAACATTAACCATGAAGCAAATTTTTGCCGACACCTTTTATTGGATCGCTTTACTCAACCCCAAAGATGACTGGCATAAAATTGCGCTTAATTATGCTCATAATTGTATCAATGATCAGCTAATAACAACAGATGGCATTATTGATGAGATACTGAACTATGCTTCATCTAGAGGAACCATTATGAGACAGAAAGCACTCTTGATGTGTACGCAAATGCTACGGGAAAAAACAATAAAAGTTATTTCCTATACACCAGAATTACGTCAATTAGGTTTTGAATTATATAAACAACGGTCAGACAAAGGTTATAGCATTACAGACTGCATATCAATGGTAATTATGCAACAAATGGATATTTTTGAAGTGCTTACCCATGACAAGCACTTTACCCAAGAAGGTTTTATTATTCTTTTTCAAAAAATAGAACTACTATAAAATGGAGTCAACAACTATTAGGAAAAATCACTCTACTATTGTTCAAATTCGGAAAAGTTTACAAATGATGGGACAACATCAACAATCATCGTCTTAACTGCGATTGATGGGATTATGGGATAGATTATGATTGATCATTGAAGAAATTTTGCTGAATACAACACAATCATCGTATTCATTCAATCATTCAAATCATAGTTTAGACTTATTATGGGATTACCGTAGGTGCTTCTCACCCATGCCCCTTAGATTACTAGATTTTGTCCCCCCTTGAACGGTTACTTCAAGGGAGAAAAAGCGATCGGGCTATAATAAAGAAAATTTCACTTTAACCTGAGAAAATTCATTATGACAGCCACTATTGAAGAGATTCGGGCAATACTAAAGCAATTAGCTCAATCCCAACAAGAGTTATCCCAATCCCAACAAGAGTTATCCCAAGCTCAAAAAGAAACGGATAAACAAATCAAGGAAACAGATAAGCAAATTAACAGAGTTAGTAAGCAGATTGGGGAGTTGGGCAATCGTTTAGGAGAGTTTGTCGAGTGGCAAGTACGTCCTGCGGTGG
>NZ_JAPZSS010000192.1:0-1636 GCF_027532015.1 Microcystis sp. LE19-131.1A
CGATTGTCTATCTTTTGGTATTAATCTATTTGTGCCTTAAGTCCTTTCCTGTATGAATTTCAGCTACTTTTGAGCGTAGTTGCTCTCATCGAATTTTATTTTAAGTTAATTATTTGCATAACAATTCCCGAAGAGCCAGATTTTCTCTTGACAAAGGCCTCTTGACATGATATTATATTCATAATGGAAAATACGTGCGCTTGCGAACCCTATTTTCCAACGGTCTTAACTATGATTGATGTGATTATTGGATTGACTATGATTGGTTCATTCAATCAATCTTCATCTCTAATCCACTCTTAACTAGCTCCCTAATCATAGTTCATCATTCAATCATTCCCATCATAGTCGATGATTGGTGGTGGGTTACTGCACTAGGTAATAGGTGTAGGGGTAATTCATGAATTACCCCTACAATCGGCTAGGTTTTTCTGGATGTTGTCAAATTTTCTCTTGACAAAAGCCCCTTGACATGATACTGTATTCATAGTGGAAAATCCGTGCGCCTACGAACCCTATTTTCCTAAGCATTTAAACTCTAACTCATCTTAATTCTGCCTGCCGGAGTTGCGACAACATAGTTTTATAGTTCTCCATAATTGTTTGGCTATCGGGATGATTGTCTCCTAATACTTGGGTAGCAATCTTAATCGCTTCTAGATAGAGAGGTTCTGCTTCTGTGTACCTGCCTTGGTAACAGTACAATGCTGCTAAATTGTTGAGGGAAGTTGCCACATCGGGATGATTGTCTCCTAAGAGTCGTTTTCTCAAATCTAATGCTTCTAGAAAGAGAGGTTCCGCTTCTGTGTACCTGCCTTGTGAATAGTACAAGTATGCTAAATTGTTGAGGGAAAGTGCCACATCGGGATGATTGTCTCCTAAGAGTCGTTTTGTCAAATCTAAAGCTTCTAGAAGGAGAGGTTCTGCTTCTGTGTACCTGCCTTGGGAATCGTACAATAGTGCTAAATTGTTGAGGGAAGTTGCCACATGGGGATGATTGTCTCCTAAGAGTCGTTTTCTCAAATCTAATGCTTCTAGATAGAGAGGTTCCGCTTCTTCGTACCTGCCTTGGGAATAGTACAATGCTGCTAAATTGTTGAGGGAAGCTGCCACATGGGGATGATTGTCTCCTAAGTGGGTTCGAGTTGCGGTTAAACAAGCTTGATAGTAAGGTTCAGCAGTAGCATACAATCCTTGTCCTTGATAATACCAAGCTAAACCCGTATAGGACCAAGCTAAATCCTCATCAGCGATATATTGGGGATATTCCCCGACAGATGCTTGTAGATGGAGAAGGAAAGGTTTAAATTCTTCAACGATTTCTACAGTGGGATCATAGGGCATTTCTGCCGATTTTTTGGACATAATCGCACAATAACGGCGTTTTGCTGGTTCTGCGTGGGGTGATGCTTCTAACTTATCCCGAAAATAGCGACGCAACAGGGGATGAATTTCATACCAACCATCACCCTTATCCTGAACTAAACTCAGATGGACTAAACTATCGGTTAACCATTCCTCCACTGTATCCCCATCCTCATCGGGAAATAAATCCAGAATCATCCCCTTGGGAAAGGGCGCAAGAGCGAATAAACTGAGGTAAAGTGCCAAAATTTGGGCATCTGGTTCGCTATTC
>NZ_JAPZSS010000139.1:0-2095 GCF_027532015.1 Microcystis sp. LE19-131.1A
TTCGATTAAATGATACCAATCCAATATTTCAATTCTTTCCTGTTTCTCTCCGATCTCACGAAATAAATTCCAGATACCATCATGTCCATCTCCTAAACAAATTAAAGGCTTGGCCAAAACTTGAGAATTAACCAAATCTAATAAAGCTGAGTTATCTTGAAAAAAAGCCGCTACCCCCAGTTGATGAAAACTCACTGCTTTATAATCACGCCAAATTAAGGCTTTTCCCTTGGCAGTTCTTAGTCGTACCTTACCGCCATCTAGGCTGATTTCTTCCACTTCCACTTCTGGGTTAGACGGTAATTCTTCAAAAGCATAGCGATGTACGAGGCGTTGTTGGGTACTGTGAGAAACAGCAATCCCTGTCAATGATTTGATTTTATGCGCCGATTTCTCGTAGGATTCATCGCCACTTAATAGCAAACAGTTCTTCTCTAACATTGGACTCATCTGAGTCCGAGACTTTATATCTAATTTTTTTGCTTGTTTTTCTGTAATTGGTAATTCCCCCAAAATGCTTTTCACTTTTCTCATCCGAATGGCGGTTTCTCCAGTGCTTGTTTTGACAAAAAAATACCGATTTCTGGGTTGACATACTCAATCATTAAATCTCTAACAGTCTCCTCTATCTCTGCCAAGTTATTAAATTCCTCAACTTGGGATTGTTTATAAAGACATTGCCCTAACTCTTGACATAACTCTTTAATTCTTTTTTCATTTTCTGATAGCATTGGATTGTTCCTCCTATCGAGCTATATTCTGAATTGTAAGTTATAAATATTAAGTAGTCGTGCAAAATTAATTTCCTAGTCGAGACAGGAGACAGGCTTCGGCCGTGAGCTCAGCGTTCGACCGAGCGTTCGACCGAGCGTTCGACCGAGCGTTCGACTGAGCGTTCGACTGAGCGTTCGACTGAGCGTTCGACTGAGCGTTCGACTGAGCGTTCGACTGAGCTCACGCCGAGGTCCGAACGGGTGTGGGGTGATGGGGAAGTGGGGTGATGGGGGATAAGATAATAAATATTGGTGATTTCACCTGATCTTGACTGAGCCTGGGAGTTTTATGAATAGTCTTTTGATTGCGGCTACGGATACCGATGCGGGTAAAACCGTTGTCACCACTGCTTTAGTGGCTTATTGGCAAAAATACTATCCATCCAAGGCCTTGGGGCTGATGAAATTAATGCAAACGGGTCAAGGCGATCGAGAATGGTATGAGGGCTTATTTCAGGGTCAATTAGAAATGATCACACCGCTGCAATATCAAGCACCCTTAGCGCCTCCTGTGGCTGCTGATTTGGAAGGTCGAGATATTCCTTTAGGGACAGTGTGGCAAGCTCTGCTGAACCTACAAAAAAGCCAAGATTTGGTTTTAATTGAGGGTTTGGGGGGTTTAGGTTGTCCTGTCACCCACGAGCTAACTTTGGCGGATTTAGCGGCTCAATGGCGGTTAAAAACCCTTTTGGTGGTGCCGGTGAAATTGGGGGCGATTTCCCAAACGGTGGCTAATATTGCCCTAGCAGAGCAAAAAAAGGTCAATTTGGGCGGAATTATCCTTAATTGTCTCGAACCGCGCACGGAGACGGAAATAGAGCAGTTAACACCGATCGATTTAATTCAATCCTTGACTAATTGTCCGGTTTTAGGTGTTTTTCCCTTTATCGAAGATCGTCGGGATTTGGATAAATTGGCCTCGGTGGTAGCTAGTTGGCCAGAAATTATCTAGAGCAGGAAACCGTACCAGATTTTGGAATTTTTGTCAAGAGATATTTGTTAAATATATATTATTTCTGATAAAAATATATATTTATTTGGAAAAGTTTAAGTTCTTTGGCAAAAATACAAAGTCTTATGAAAATTCTTGAAAAATTATGGCAAAACTCGGCAAATACGAGCAGAATTTCGGGACAATGGGAGCTAGAGGGATGGATTCGTCAATTAGTTAGCCGCACATTAGGGACTTCCAGAGAATAAAATACCCAACAAAAAAATAGAAAAGTGTTTTTTTGAAAAAGTAATTATTTTTGTCTAGGAAAACAAAGAGTCTCCCATTACAACCTATTTTTCCGAAAAAAAATAGCAGCATAAACTTTTAT
>NZ_JAPZSS010000312.1:0-35778 GCF_027532015.1 Microcystis sp. LE19-131.1A
TGAAATATTATGGAGATTTTTAAAATATGAATGGATTGAATTTAGCGCCTATAAAGACCGAAAGAGCCTCCTCGCTTACGTTAAAAAAGTGCTGGACAATTTTGGAGGCGAGTATGTAATTAATTTTGCCTAGGTACTTAAAAAAGAGGAAAACTGATGATTACTATACGCCAAGCGGAGGAAAGAGGCCACGCTAACTATGGTTGGTTGGATACCTATCATACTTTTTCTTTTGCCCAATATTATGATCCCCAACAGATTAATTTTAGGAGTCTCAGAGTTATTAATGAGGATAAAGTGATTGGGGGAAAAGGATTTCACACCCACGGACACCAGGATATGGAGATTTTAACCTATGTTTTGGCGGGAGAACTAGAACACCAAGACAGTCTCGGCACTGGTTCCGTGATTCGACACGGTGAAATTCAACGGATGAGCGCAGGAACGGGGATAAAACACAGTGAATTTAATCATTCTGCCACTAATCCCCTCCATTTTCTGCAAATTTGGATTATTCCCGACCAAAAAAATCTAGAACCCAGTTATGAACAAAAAGCGATCGAATTTTCTCCCCATACCCTACAATTAATCGCCTCTCCCACCGGTGCCGGTAACGCGGTTAAAGTCGATCAAGACGTTAATCTCTACGCAGGAATTCTGCCCCTAGGCCAGTCCCTGACTCATTCCTTAGCTTCCGGTCGTTATGGCTGGTTACAAGTGGCTAGAGGGCAAATAACCCTAAATGGCGTGCATTTACGAGCGGGGGATGGAGCGGCAATTAGCGAGGAAACTTCTTTGGCTATTCAATCTCTAGAAGACTCGGAAATTTTGCTTTTTGACCTAGGGTAGTGGGGTTGAGTGTTAGAAACCCTAGGGGCGAAGTTTTGCCGTCAATTCCCCGGCCGACTTTCAGCCATCAATACTGTCCACCACGCTGAGAAAATCGTTATGGATTAGCTCGGCGATAAAATTCTCTGGATCGGTGATAGGAACAGTAACGCCTTGGCTGGCCACCATCTGTGCAGCCATCCGAGTCATGAATTCCTGTCTTGTTTCCGTCATTCTCCCCTGACATTGTTGTAATTTTTCCACCAATTCCAGTGGGGAATCGGCCACCAGTTTATCTCCCTCGCGGGTGACATAAATTGTCATCTTTCCTACCTCCTAAATGATTGGGAACGAGAATTCGGCACTACTAAACCACTTCTGGAGTTGCTGATTTGAGATATGAATCTTCTTTTCTAGTATTTTTAAAACCTAGAGCCAAACTAACTTTTGCACGGGAACCTGCACAGTTGGCATTCATACCTTGATTCAGCAACGCCGATTTTTCATGGAGTAGTCTCCTTGTCGTCAGCTTGAAATTTAGGGGGGTTAGTACCCCCTTACAGAAATTCAATCAGATAGAAAACCCTGAAACTCCACCACCGCATTGCGTTTCAACCAAGGATTAATTTCCTTTCGTTTTACAGGTCCGTGATGGTTGACGGTAAACCGCAGAAGTCTGGCGCAATACTCGATAGCGAATTTGTGGTTGCTTTTCGAGACTTTGATAAACGTCTCGCAATCCGTCTTGCCAGAAGTATCTTTGAGCAACTTTTTCAAGCTAGGGTCAAAATCCATCGAATCGCCTGAGCATTGAAAAATTCCAGCTTCTTCCGAGCAAGGGGTGTTGGAGTCAGGATTCGTCGTGTCCCTTCCTTCGTTCCAGTTCCATGAACTCTCGAAGCCGCCAAGCACCCTCAGTACCTCCAGCATGACTGCCTTGCGGTGTAGGACACCTTGCCAAGGTCCGAGTTCTGGTTTGACGTTGGAGTAAATGTCGTGTTTATCATTCGGCGTGAAGATATCATCTGGAGCTTGCTTGGCCCAATCGATCAATTCATTCAGAAACGAATCAGGGGGTACTCCACGATTAAAGACTTGTTGTTTACAGGCGATAAATTTTCTAGTCATAAGTACCTCGATAGAATTAATTACACATCAAATTAAGCCTATAAACCTAAAGCTTTGCGAGTACGAGGTCCAACAATACCATCAGCAGTTAGTCCAACAGAACGTTGAAAAGCAATAACAGCTTGCTTGGTATTTTCTCCAAAATCTCCATCTATTGCCCCCGGAGAAAAGCTTTTATCTGTTAGTTTTTGTTGAAGTTCAATAACATCTTGACCAATTGAACCTAGTTTAAGTAAGGGTTCATCTTCTTCAACTGTGCTACCTAATTTATTAGCAACTTCCTGTCGTAAACGAGGTAATTGACTAAATAACCAATCCCCCGGACAATCAGTATTACTAAACTCTCGATGTCCTCGAATATTCTTGGGGCTAATGTTGCAAGAGCTAGATAAAGAAACGCATAATTCTACTAAACTATCCCACTGTTTTTGTCCCATGTGAAAAGTCATGAAGTTGCCTTCATTTTCAATTCCAGGACACTTATTACCGCCAGCAAGTCGGTTTCCGTCTTGGCGAGCATGGGCAGATTGAACGCACATTCCTTGTTTGACTGCATCAAGAGTTCCATGTCTTCCTTCTAGAAGAATTCCTCCAGTTGTATTCAGAAAATTATGTCCAGAATCACTCCAGCCTCTACTATCCATGTGAAATTTTTGAATATCACGAGCTAATTGTTTAGCTCCATCTATTGTTCCCTTTGAGGAATCGTTAGGGGGATTCTGATTATCGGTATGGTGAATCACGATAAATTTAGGCACTGTTTTATCAAAGGGACCGGCTGGTCTTGATCCCCATTCATTAGTTGTAATCACTTTGGCAGTAAAAGGCATTTTTTTGTTCTCCTTAGTTAGAGTAAGTTAAAATTAGAATAGTTTAGAGGATTGAAAAATAAACCTGTTTATGCTCCTCCACAACTATGCTGAGAATCTGGGAGCGTGAATGTTTTTTTGGTTCTGAGGTTAGTTACGGTATAAACTTTTCCTCGATTGTCACCAGGAGGGCAGTTTTTCGGAATTGAAATTAAACACAATTTTACTGGATCTCTGGGCTTGGAAGATTCGGCTTCAGGAACCGTGTCATAAGAAACCAGATAGATTCCGTTAGTAAATTCAATTGATGTTCCCGAACCCAAGATCGGTTTCTTGGTAACTGCATCTTGTAATCTAGTCATTACCTTAGAAACAAAAGTGTTGCTACACTGTCCTACTTTAGTAGGTGGAGGTGCAGCTTGTGATTTGAGGGAAAAGGTCGGAACACTCAAAAAAATGAGAATTGCCGTTAAAGGGAATGTTGATTTCACATCAGGGAACGTTAATTTCATATTATGGTAATAGTCTGACTTTTCGCTTATCAGGAGATGATTATAATAACTTTGTTAGAACTAGAGTTAATTTCTTAGTAAACTACACACTATTATTTCCCTCTCCTATAGTTTTGTCAGCAGAGCAAATCTAGAGAACTTCAAAAACCGAGCATCGCTTACTGATGACTATGTGAGTTCCTTTAAGATTTGTTTTGCGAACTTTTCGCGATTTCCCGCAATTCCGAATCGCTCATACTCTTTCATTCCTTGCATTGCTTGTGCTAGAGTTATGGCAGAACGTAAAATCTGTCCAGCTTTTTTTTCTGTAGTATTTAATTCCTGAACGAAAAGATCGACTTGATTGTGAATGTCAGTAGTCACACTATTCGTGAATGCAGGTACAAGTTTCCGTCGGTCAAAACTCCATTGAGCTAATCCTAATCCCTTTGGTGGCGGGCCTTCCTCTGCGCGTGGATTAAACGAAGATTCTTGCTGCCAGCACCCTAAAATTGCTGCACATTGTACAGGAGAAAATCCATGACTTATCAGTTCATTGTGAATTATCCCTTTATTTCCTGAAAATGGTGAATTCCCCTGACCTGTGCCACCACTGGGGCGAGGGATAATATCTATTTCTGATAGTGGCACTTTCAAGAGTGCCGCCCAGGTATTTCGACCCACTATACCATCCTGTGTGAGAGAGTGTTTCCCTTGAAAACGCTTAACGGCTTCGTCAGTTTTCGGTCCGAACTTTCCATCTATTGATTCGTTTGCCGCTAAAGTTCCCCAATCTTTTAGGGTTTGTTGCAGGCGTTTGACTTCGTTAACGACTTCCGGTTTAGTATCGAAAATTCCATCATTGAGTTTGAGAATGATATGTTGATGTGTCATGAGAAATAAACTCCTTAAGAAAAGATTATTGAAAATTAGTATTGGGAGGAGGCGTTGCCGATTTTAACTATGAATTGTCCTCTAGGCAATTTTTAAAACCTCGGACTAAGCTAACTTGTGGATATGTGCCAAATTATAGCGTTTCCTGTTTGCAAGAGGTACATTATCGATGTTGAAAAGCTTACCCAGCAAAGGCTTAGCTGTGCCACACAGGTGTGAGAACCGCTATAGCGCTCTTCTGGAACTTTCGGAAATCCCTGACCGAATCTAGATTCTGAAACTCTTGCTTGATAAGTGATCGCTAACTTTTTTTCTAATAAAAACTCAAATTTCGGGTTTCTGTTAGTTAGCGATAGCTTGAAGGCTTACCCCATAAGAGAGCTAGAGTTTAGAGACTGTAAGACTTTTGCCAGACTCCCTCCAAGAGCGATAGTATTTATACCTCGGTTAAGCAACGCCATTATTATTATCGCCAAAATAAAAGGATAAATTTGTCAATCTTTGTAACGAAAAATCAAGAAAAACTGTTCTCACCGTATCGCCCTGAACCTTTGCGGAGAAATTTGTTACAATGAATACAAGGGGACTCCCTGCGCCAGATCCCATCCCTAGTAAAAAATTGACCAGGTGGGGAGCGGAAGCGAATAGTTCCGAGAGGATAGGCATTTGTCAGAGTTTCCCGCTTCCTTTAGTTTTAGGGGGAAAAGCCATGAAATCTGCCACATTATTATCGCCCGATCGACCGCTGCCAGAATTTCTCCGGTCAGCTATCCAAGACCGCTTTCCGGGGAAAGCGATCGATGATCTCAGCATCCGCTACTATGAAAGCGTCGAGGATGTGGGGTGCGAGTATTTTAACGATCGGGTATTGCCAGCCTGTAGCGATGAGCCTATTGTCCGCTATCTCGGCCCATTTATATCCTACGTCCGTCTAGGAGAAGCCCTGGTTTTGGATCGGCAAGATGGCCTTGTGGTTTACGAAACCGATCGAGATGTTCCCTGCACGGAAACCGGACCTTTCTGGTTGGTGACTCCCAAATCGCTCTGAAAAAGCCAACCCTAGTTAAGACTCGATGGGTGGAGTCGCCAAGCGACAAAACCCGTCGCATCTTTATAAGGCTTGCGATCGCAACCAAGCCACGGGTAAATAGAGCATTTTCTTGGCTAAAGGCACGAAGGCACGACGGGCGAAGACATCGTAATTATTTGCTTCAATTACGTCTAAAATGCCTTGATAAAGCAGTAAAGCCGCCCAAACCGGCCAACGGGAATCGGGATTAAGGGCGCGAATCCCCCTTTCGGCGGAATCGTAGTAATAACGGGCCCGCTCAATTTGGAAGCGCATTAACCCCTTCCAACGGTCATCATTAACCCCTTTGAGTAAATCATCTTCGCTGTAGTTAAAACGCTCTAAATCCTCTAAAGGTAGATAAATCCGCCCACGATGGACATCTTCCCCCACATCCCGCAAAATATTGGTTAATTGATTGGCAATACCGAGATCGATCGCTTCTTCTTGGGGAATATAAACGCTTTGATTGCGTCGCCAAGGGGCCGAGCGATCGCCATCCTCCAATCCTAACACCGCGCTGGACATTAACCCCACCGTTCCCGCCACCCGATAGCAGTACAGTTTTAGTTCATCAAAGGTTTGATAACGACTGCGATAGAGGTCCATCTGTTGCCCGGCGATCATATCCCGAAAGGGTTGGATATCCATGGGGAACTTTTCTAGAGTATCCACGAGAGCGACATCGGCATCCTCAAGGGCAACCCCAGAAAAGACAGTTTCTAGCTGTTTTTCCCATAAATCGAGGGTTTCAGGGGTAGTTAACCGGGCTTGGGGACCATCGACCAGTTCATCGGTACGACGACACCAGACATAAATTGCCCAGATCGCTTGACGTTTTGCTCTCGGCATCAGGAGAGTACCGAGATAAAACGTTTTGGAATACTTCTCTGTAATCCGGCGACAGAGTTCGTAGGACTCCGCAAGGGAGACGAGGGGTTTGGTGGGGTGGGTCGGTTTTGGCAATTGGAGCATTCTGCTGGGGCGGAATGATTGACTTAGATTAACGGCGAACTGTGGCTAATGATATAGCATTGTCTCACTCAAGGCCATTTTCGTCATTAGTCCCTAGCCAGAGAATTAACGAGCGCTGGACACTGGTGTGGATTGGGTTTTATTCGGGTTTAGCGGTGCTGCGGGGTGATCTTTGCTGATCACTGCTGCCGCTAATTTCCCCGATAAAACCGCTCCTTCCATGCTTCCTAAATATTTTTGCATGGTATAGTCACCGGCGAGATAAAAATTCTCGATCGGAGTTTTCTGAGAAGGTCGATAAGCTTGTCGGCCAGGGGTGGCTTTATAAACCGATCGGGGAGTTTTCACCAGATGATATTTTAACAATTGACTGGGATTATCGCCAGTAAAATGTTGGGGAAAGAGTTTTTCTAATTCTTTCATCGTGGCGGCGATAATTTCTTCATCGGATTTGCTAATCCAATCCTGAGCGGGAGCGAGAACTAATTCTAACATCGAGCGATCGGGGTTGGCGTATTCTTTACAGGTGTTGCTCATGTCAGCATAAACACTGAGTAAAGGTGAACGGGAGAATAATAAATGATCGATGTCGGTTAGTTTGCGATCAAACCAGAGGTGTAAATTAATGACGGGAACCCCTTCTAATCCTTCTAATTTTTGAAAGAATTTATCTTCTTGCCAAGGTTTAGGCAGTAAAACTTTTAAGGGATCTACAGGCATCGCAGACACATAAAGATCGGCTTCAAAAAGATAATCTTCCCCGCCATCTAAACCGCGCATTAAGAAGGCTTTAACTGTGCCATCTTCATTTAAGAGAATCTCTTTTAAAGGGGCATTTAAGCACACTTCGCCACCTCTAGCGGTGATGTAATCGACTAAAGGTTGGCAGAGTCTTTCTGTGGGTGAACCATCGAGAAAGGCCATTTTTGAGCCGTTTTTCTCCTGTAAAAATCGGTTTAATGCCGTTAGTAGAATCGTGGCGGAAATTTCGTTAGGATCGATAAAGTTTAGGGCTTTCGACATAGCGATAAACACTTCTTTTTCTACCCTAGGAGGGATGTTTTGTTTCTCTAGCCATTCTGACCAAGAATATTTATCCATCTCCTCGACGTAACTTTGTCCTTTAACAATGGCAGGGAGTAAACCGAGTCCAAATTTAATTTTTTCCTCCCAAGTTAACATATCATTATTGCGAAGAATGGCAACAATACCGTTAATTGGGGCGGGAATATCAGGGAAGTCAAACCGCGAATAGGTCCCTGGTTTTTCCGGCTGATTGAAGATCATCGAGTGTTCTTTCCACTGTAAACGATCTTCTATGCCTAATTCTTGGAATAATTGCAGCATATTGGGATAAGCGCCAAAGAAGATATGTAAACCGGTTTCGTACCAGTCACCATCGGCATCTTTCCAAGCGGCAATTTTTCCCCCTAATACATCGCGACGTTCCAGTACGATGGGCGTATGTCCCGCATCGACAAGGTATTTCGCACAAGATAATCCGGCTAGTCCCGCACCAGCGATCGCAACTCGCATCGTTTCCTATCTACTCTCTAATGTCTTGTCTTTATCACATTCGCCATTATACTTCACATTTCGTTACATTTTTTTTCAGATTATCGAGAAGGCAGGGGGCAGGAGGCGGCTTTGTTCTCCCCACACCCCACTTCCTTGATAACTGCTGACTGCTTACTGGTCACTGATAACTGATAACTGGTCACTGATAACTGATAACTGATATTGTGATATGTAATTAGCTTAATTCGCTTACCTTTTTAGTTTACGCGTACACCCTCTTCAATCGATCGCTATGACTTTTCCCACTACGTCACCTCAAGTCTCGGAGATAGAGAACAATCGTGCTTGGCATAATTTAACTGGCGAACAAACCCTAGAAATCCTGAGAACCAATGGGGAAACTGGCTTAAACGAGGCGGAAATTGTTAAAAGAAAGGATATTTTCGGGTTAAATGAACTAAAAGAAACGGGAGGACGCAGCCCGTTAATGATTCTCTGGGAACAGTTTACTAACATTATGTTAGTGATGCTGATTGCCGTGGCGGTGGTTTCGGCGGTTTTAGACCTGAAAAAAGCGGAATTTCCCAAAGATGCGATCGCTATTTTTACGATTGTTATTTTAAACGGTATTTTAGGATATTTACAGGAAAGTCGGGCAGAAAAGGCTTTAGCCGCCCTTAAGCAGTTATCCTCGCCGAAAGTCCGGGTTATCCGTAATGGTAGCACCTTTGAAGTGGCGGCTAAGGAACTTGTACCCGGGGATATCATGTTACTGGAAGCGGGGGTACAAATTGCCGCCGATGGCAGATTATTAGAAGCACAAAACCTGCAAATTCGCGAAGCTGCCCTCACGGGGGAAGCGGAATCGGTGAATAAACAAGCACAGAAGGTTTTACCGGAAGATGCCTCTTTAGGCGATCGCATTAACCTCGTCTATCAGGGTACAGAAGTAGTACAAGGACGGGGGAAAGTGGCGATTACCAGGACGGGAATGGATACGGAAATCGGTAAAATCGCCGCTTTGTTGCAAGGAGTAGAAAGTGAACCAACTCCCCTACAGCAGCGAATGTCGCAGTTAGGTAACGTTTTAGTGAGTAGTTCCCTAGCTTTAGTGGCTGTAGTCGTGCTTGGTGGCGTAATTCGCTTTGGTTGGCAGTTTTTTGAATCATTCCTCGAAACTTCCCTCAGTATGGCTGTGGCCGTTGTACCCGAAGGTTTACCGGCAGTGGTGACGGTGACTTTGGCAATTGGAACCCAAAGAATGGTGAGAAGACAAGCTTTAATCCGTAAATTGCCGGCAGTGGAAACCTTAGGCTCGGTAACGACGATTTGCTCCGATAAAACCGGAACTTTAACTCAAAATAAAATGGTGGTGCAGAAAGTTAATACTTCCCACCATGTCATTACTGTCACAGGGGAAGGTTACGCGCCCATCGGTGAGTTTAATGGTGTTAGTGAAAGTGATCCCGAACTACAGGCAATTTTAACGGCTTGTGTGCTGTGTAATGATGCATTTTTGCAAAATAAAGCGCAAGAATGGTCAATTTTAGGCGATCCCACCGAAGGAGCTTTACTGACGTTAGCGGGGAAAGGAGGACTATATCGGGAAGCATTGGCACCAAAAAGCCCTCGTTTAGGCGAATTTCCCTTTTCTTCCGAACGAAAGAGAATGTCAGTAATCTGTGAGAATGCTCAGTTAGGTTTGGGGGATTCTGCCTATTTAATGTTTACCAAAGGCTCGCCGGAATTAATTCTCGAACGTTGTTCTCTAATCCAAGTTGGGGCGGAAAGTCAACCCTTAACAGATGAACAAAGAAGCCGTATTTTGGCACAAAATGACGAAATGGCGAGTAATGGCCTACGAGTCTTAGGTTTTTCCTATAAACCGATGACAGAAGTGCCGGAAGCGGAAAGAGAAGATAGTGAGGAACAATCCTTGGTTTGGTTGGGATTGGTGGGAATGCTCGATGCACCCCGCAAAGAAGTTAAAGAAGCGGTTGCCCTCTGTCGTCAAGCGGGAATTCGTCCGATTATGATTACCGGAGATCACCAATTAACGGCCAAGGCGATCGCATTTGAATTAGGCATTGCTGCCCCCGGAGAGCGAGTAATCACGGGTAAAGAATTAGAAAAAATGTCTCAGAATGATCTAGAGGCAGAGGTAGATGGTGTGAGCGTCTATGCTCGCGTTTCTCCCGAACATAAGCTGAGAATCGTCCAAGCCTTGCAAAAACGGGGCAAATTCGTCGCCATGACGGGGGATGGAGTCAATGATGCTCCGGCACTAAAACAAGCGGATATCGGCATCGCCATGGGGATTACGGGAACCGATGTCAGCAAAGAAGCCAGTGATATGATTTTGCTGGATGATAATTTTGCCACCATCGTCGCTGCCACCGAAGAGGGGCGCGTGGTTTACAGTAACATTCGGCGCTTTATTAAATACATTCTCGGCAGTAATATTGGCGAGGTTTTAACCATTGCAGCGGCTCCGCTGCTCGGTTTAGGCGGTGTACCCCTTTCTCCCTTGCAAATCCTCTGGATGAACCTTGTCACCGACGGTTTACCGGCTCTTGCTCTGGCAATGGAACCCGCCGAACCTAATGTGATGAAACGTCCACCTTTTAGCCCCCGGGAAAGCATTTTCGCTCGCGGGTTGGGTTGGTATATGATTCGCATCGGCATCGTCTTTGCCATTCTCACCATTATTATGATGTACTGGGCTTACCAATATACTCAGGCAACCCCCGAAATCGGAGATCCCGGACGCTGGAAAACCATGGTATTTACTACCCTCTGTTTAGCACAAATGGGTCACGCTTTAGCGGTGCGTTCCCATACCCAGTTAGCTGTGCAAATGAATCCCTTCTCTAATCCTTACATTATCGCCGCCGTGGGCTTGACAACGATCCTACAATTGTTGTTAATTTATGCTCCTCCTCTACAAAACTTCTTCGGTACTCAATGGATTAGTGGCACGGAATTATTAATCTGTTTTGGATTTAGTGCCTTAATGTTTGTTTGGATTGAGTTAGAGAAGTTGTTTATTCGCTGGTTCATGACGAAAAAATAAATCAATGCCAACACCAATTATTCTGACTTTAACGGTTTTAGTCGTTGCTTTAGTCGCTTTTGTGGCGGAATGGCTACCGGTAGATTTAACCGCTTTATGCGTGGCGATTGTCCTGATTCTTTTGGGTTTAGTTACTCCCGAAGAAGGCATCGCCGGATTTAGTAATTCTGCCACGGTGACAGTGATGGCGATGTTTGTGCTTAGTGCCGGAATTACCCGCACGGGAGTGATTCAAGTAATTCGCGATCGCTTGCTGGTTTGGGGGGGCAAAAGTCCCCACCAACAGGTATTTGTCCTAGGGGCATTGGTGGGGCCGATTAGTGCTTTTATTAATAACACGGCAGTGGTGGCGATCTTTTTACCTATCGTTGAAGATTGGTGTAAAAAACAAAAAATTTCCCCTTCTAAGTTATTAATTCCCCTTTCCTACGCCACGGTTTTAGCGGGGATGATTACCGTGGTGGGGACTTCTACTAACATTCTCGCTAGTGGTATTTCTGCCAAGCTGGGTTATGGGGAATTTAGCTTATTTCAATTCACTGCTTTAGGATTAGTAACTTTTTTAGCAGGGTTGATTTATTTAACAATTTTTGCCCCGAAATTACTACCCGATCGCAAATCTTCCACGGGGGAATTTTTGGACGATGATTATGGTTCTAAAGTATATCTGAGTGAGGTAATTATTAGCCCTCGTTCTAATCTTATCGGTCAAACTTTATCTCAAAGTGGACTACAAAGAAAGTTTGATTTTGATGTGTTGGAATTAATCAGAAATAAGGTACATTTACCCCAACCTTTAGCCGATAAAGTGCTCAATGCTGGCGATATTTTAATCGTTCACAGTAGTCGGGAAGAACTATTAAAAATTAAGGATGAACGGGGTTTAGAAATCTTTGCTGATATCAAATTTCAACAAGAAGATATTGAATCGGCAATTACTACAGGTGAGGAAAAATTAGCTGAGGTTTTGATTCTCTCTAATTCCCGTTTAATTGGGACAACTTTAAAAGATTTGAAATTCCGTCAGCGTTATAATGCAACAGTTCTAGCGATTCGGCGTGGTTCGGAATTACTACAAGGAAGATTAGGAAAAATTCCTTTAAAGTTTGGCGATTTGCTCTTAGTTCAGGGACCTAAACAGAGTTTTGTGGGGTTACAAACCACAAGAGAATTATTAGTCTTAGAAGAAAAAGATATCGAATCCCTGCGAAAGGATAAAGGCATTATTGCTTTAATGATTACTTTGTTGGTGATTATTATTGCCGCTTTTGATATTCAACCGATTCTCGTCACCAGTTTAGTTGGAGTGGTTTTAATGGTAATTACTGGCTGTCTAAAACCAGGGGAAGTCTATGGTTCCATTCGTTGGGATATTATCTTTTTATTAGCGGGTTTAATTCCCCTGGGTACTGCCATGGATAACTCAGGAACGACTAAATGGTTAGCAGATAATTTAGTAGCTATCGGCGGACATCTTTCGGGTTTTTGGATATTAGTTTTCTTCTATCTAATTACCTCAGTTTTAACTGAAATCCTCTCTAATAACGCCGCTGTGGTATTAATGATTCCCGTCGCCGTGGAAGTGGCAAAAACTTTGGGTTTAAATCCTTTGGCTTTTATGTATGCTGTCACCTTTGCTGCTTCTAATAGTTATCTAACACCGATTGGCTATCAAACTAACACCATGGTTTATGCACCTGGCGGCTATAAATTCCTCGATTTTACTCGTTTGGGTGCGCCCCTAAATTTAATTTTGACGATTTTAACCCCTAGTTTAATTGTCTTGTTTTATGGCTTGAAATAAAGAAAGAGATCGAAGATTCTTCGATCTCTAAAAAGAATTTGATCAGTAGTCAAAACTATTTCGATTCAGCGAAGCGTTTACGCAGGGATTCGGCTCGCTTTTTCGCCACGGTATTATTAGGATCAAATTTGAGAGTTTCTTCGTAGGTTTCGAGAGCTTTTTTAGCCATTTGTTTCTTTTCGTAAACATTGCCAAGATTATTGAGAGCGATCGAGTATTCAGGATAAAGTTTAATTGCTTCTTTGTAGTTACGAATCGCTAATTCTAATTGTTCTTGGGCAAAATAGGAAAAACCGAGCGCATTGTAGATTAGAGCTTGATTTTCTGGTTCGATGCTTTCTTCCTCAGAGATTTTTAAAGCCTTTTGTAGTAAACTCAATGCTTGAACATAGAGTTTTTTATCGAGATAAAGACTCCCTAATTCATAGTAATCTTTAGCCGTACCTTTTTCTTTTTGCAATTTCTTTTGTAGCTTGTTAAAGGTTCCTTCCACTCGACGGGTTTTAAAGATTTGCACGATGACAAAAATTCCTAAACCAATCACGAAAATTAGCAATCCAGAAACGTAAATAAGCGGCAGGGTATCTTCCATAATTAGCGATCGAGCAATTAATATTTTTATACTTATTCAATCAGATTATAGCAGGATTTAGTCAGTTATCAGTGATCAGTGATCAGTTATCAGTGATCAGATTTGAGTTTTCAGTTCACTGATTACTGTTCATTGCTCACAGCAAAAAACTCCCATCTCCCCACACCCCACACCCCGCACCCCATCACCCTATCTCCCCATTTCCCGAATTCTCAGGGGTAAACCCCAATAGTTCAGCCGTTCTGCTAACCAACCGGTGGATTCTAGCCGCTCGATCGCTTGGTTGACGCGTTCTCGGAGACTTTGGTACTGTAAACCTTTAGGGAGAACGACTCCTAGAGCGATCGCACCCAACTCGATCGGTAATTGACGATAATTGGGGAATTGCTGCACCCAACCAGTTAAAAGGCTATTATCAGCCGCAAAAGCGTCTATTTCCCCGGTTTCCAGTAAATTTAAAGCTTCTTGATAGGAAGCAACCCCGCGCAGGATAGCGTTAGGCAAATTGGAACGCACAAGGGCGATTGTCGTCGATCCGTTGAGTACGGCGATTCTAGAGTTAGCTAAGTCTTCTAAACGCTGCAATTGCGGGTTTTTCGTCACAAAACCGCTGCTATCGAGGTAATAAAAGGGGCTAAAATCCACTAAGCGCTGACGTGCAGGAGTAATCGCCACACGAGCGATCGCCAAATCCACCCGATCATCAATAACCACCTGTAAACGTTCTTGATTACTAACGGGTTTGAGAATAATAGCACTGTCAGAACCGAGAATTTCTGACGCTAGACGTTTAGCGATGTCGATTTCCAATCCTTGCAGATTCCCCTGAGAATCAAGGAAAGCGAGGGGAGGGAGATTATTTTTGACAGCGACAATTAATTTTCCCCGGCGTATAATTGTATCGAGATCGGCACTAAAACTTGGGGCTACACCTAAGAGCAAAAAACCAAGAATAAATAACAAATTTTTCATACTGTTTTACCTAAACTAACTCGATTTCTACCTTGATTTTTAGCGGCGAACATGGCATGATCAGCCCGCTCGATCACCGCCTCTAGATTATTATCTTTAGGGCTAAATGTTGCGAAACCGAGATCAAAGCAAAACTACTGCCAAAAAGAAAATCTAGTCTCAAAAATAAATGCAGGTAAAAATAATTGCCCAAATAGCCTAAAATAATTGATATAACCAACAGGGGCAATGATTTGTTACCCAATCTGGGCAGGTGCTTTAATGCCATGGCGAGCTAGTGGTGATAGAAAAAAAGTCATTCATTATAACCATTGTAAAGGTCAATCCGCCTCTAGTTTCTAGAAGTCTGCTTTTTTCGACTAGAATGAAAAAAGCCAGCCAGAATAGCCGCAATTTAAAAAATTTCTCCTCTTAGACTTGACGTGAAAGAGTCCCTCAACCCTACTTCTTTGGATCTCAAAACCATTTTTCCCTTTAAACTCGACGACTTCCAGCAATCGGCGATCGCTGCTCTCGCTGCCGGTAAATCAGTGGTTGTCTGTGCTCCCACCGGTTCCGGCAAAACCTTAATCGGAGAATACGCCATCTATCGCGCCCTAGAAAGGGGCAAACGGGTTTTCTACACCACTCCCCTGAAAGCTCTTTCTAACCAAAAATTCCGGGATTTTCAAGAAAAATTCGGTCGTACCCCCACCGATGGCGATGAGGATTCCCCGCTGCTCTTTGCGGAAGTGGGATTGATTACCGGCGATGTGGTGATCAATCCCTCCGCGTTAATTGTAGTCATGACTACAGAAATTTTTCGCAATATGCTCTATCAAACCCCAATCGGTGAGGTAGGCACTTCCCTAGAAAACGTGGAAACCCTAGTTCTCGATGAATGTCACTATATCAGCGATCGAGGTCGCGGCACCGTTTGGGAAGAATCAATTATCTACTGTCCCCCTAGTATCCAATTAGTAGCCCTCTCCGCCACCATCGGCAACCCCGGGGAACTCACCGACTGGATTAACTGGGTGCGGCAACTGCGTCAACCCAGCGACAATAAACAGACCTCCAGCTGCGAGCTAATTAACTCCGATTTTCGCCCCGTCCCCCTGCGCTTTTATTTCGCCAATAAAGAGGGATTATTCCCGCTGCTCGACCCAAAACAGAGCAAAGTTAACCCGAAACTACACTCAAAAGTCGGCCACGGCAAACCCCGACGCTTAAAACGAGAAGATTGTCCCACCATCGCCTCGATTGTCACCACGCTGCGGGACAAGGATATGCTCCCAGCCATTTACGTCATTTTCAGCCGCAAAGGTTGCGATCAGGCGATTAGAGAGCTAAAAAACCTCAATCTCGTTAATCCAGAAGAAGCTAGAGCCATTTACTACCGTTTACTCATTTTCTTCCTGGAAGATAATCCTAATCTGCAAGAACTCGCCCTTTCCTTCTTTGCCGTCGAAAATCCGCCTTTACACCAGAAATTACTGGCTTTTTTCGCTAATAACCCCCAGTCTGAAGATCAACTCCTCAGCCTCTTAACCGCCGACCCCGAGACGAAAAACCAACTGTTTGAATTCCTGGCTAGTGCTTCCCAATTGGTGCGGGCCGACCAAGTGGAACCCCTCACCCGGGGCTGTGGTGTTCACCATGCCGGGATTTTACCCCTCTGGAAAGAATTAGTCGAACAACTCTTTGAAGCTGGTTTAATTAAAGTGGTTTTTGCCACCGCTACCCTCTCGGCCGGGATTAATATGCCCGCTCGTACCACCGTTATCTCGGCCCTCTCCAAACGCACCGATGATGGCCACAGTATGCTGACTCCCTCGGAATTTGTCCAGATTGCTGGCCGGGCCGGTCGCCGGGGAATGGACGCGGTGGGCCATGTGGTGACAGTACAAACGCCCTTTGAAGGGGCAAAAGAAGCGGCTTTTCTGGCCATCGCTCAACCAGAACCCCTGCAAAGCTGTTTTGCGCCCAGTTACGGCATGGTCTTAAATCTCCTGCAAAAACACAGTCTAGAGGAGACCAAAGACCTCTTAGAGCGCAGTTTCGCCGAATATCTCGCTCGTTTGAAGTTAAGCCCCGAACGACAACAGATTACCGCCTTAACCACCGAATTGGCTAAGTTGGATATGGAATTAGCCGGGATCGAGCGGGAGCAGGTCTTTAGTTACGAAAAGCTACGGGAAAGACTGCGGGAAGAAGAAAGACTGTATAAAATCCTCGCTAGTCAGGCAGAGGCACAGAAAAGACAGGAAATACATCTAAAATTGCCGAATATTCCCGTCGGAACTATCCTCCATCTCAAGGGCAAACATATTAAGGTTCCCGTCCCCGTCCCCGCTATCTTTGTCAATACCCTGCACGGAGCCGGTCAAGTGCGAACTCTTGTTTGTTTAGGCAGTGATAATCGCTGGTATTTAGCCGCCTATGCCGATATTAGCGAGATAGATCGAGGTTTTCTCACTCCTGCGGCATTAGGCGAACTGATACCCCCTTCCCTAGAAGCTGTTTCCCTAGGGGGTTGGCGCAAGGGTGAGGAAAATACTCAGGCGATCGCCGATTTAATCCCCCAACAAGTGCAGGGCATCCCACCAGTGGCGGAACTGGCAACACAATCACAAAAAATTGAAATTGTCAATAGTCAAATTGCCGCTCATCCCCTGCAAAAACGCAAAAATCCGGGGCGATTGATGAAACTATACTACGATCGAGAGATTGCTCGCGATAAGTTACACAAGACCCAGATTAAATACCAAAAACAACAATCGCGTAAATCCTACTACTGGGAAGAATTTCTGAATCTAATCGAGATTTTGCGAGAATTCCAAGCGTTAGAGGGTTATTTGCCCACTCCCCTCGGAGAAGCGGCGGCCACTATTCGCGGGGAAAATGAACTCTGGTTAGGATTAGCGATGATGTCCGGAGATTTGGACCGATTGACTCCTAGCCAACTAGCCGCCGCCATCAGCGCTATGATTACGGAACCCCCTCGCCCCGATACTTGGTGCAATTACCCGCCTGTGCCAGAAGTTATCGATATTTTGCGACAAGGAGAGGGAAATTCCCCCGGTCTGCGAGAAGTTCGCCGTTTACTCTATCAAGCTCAATCTCGCTACGATATCACTATTCCCGTCTGGTTAGAAACCCAACTGATGGGAATTGCCTCCCGTTGGGCCCAAGGGACATCCTGGCCAGAATTGTGCGAAAATACCAGTCTCGATGAGGGAGATCTAGTGCGATTATTACGGCGCACCGTCGATGTTCTCTGGCAAATTCCCCAAATTCCCCGGGTTTCCCAAGTCCTTAAAGATAATGCCCGTCTCGCCGTCACAGCCATGAAGCGTTTTCCTTTGTAATATTGATCGCTATTCTAAACAATGGGAGATGGTAGGGAAAGTAACTGTTGGTGAATCTGCTCAATTAGGGCGAGGATTTGCTGATAATTTTGGTGCAATCCCTGATGATAGAGGTGATTTGCTCCTTGATTTAAATCCGCTAAAGCTGATTGATAATAACCCAATTGATGCCGCAGTAATCCCCTTCTAATATAAGCATCGGCATAAAAAGGATCAATGGCAATCGCTCGATTTAAATGGGCGATCGAGCGGTTGTATTCACCTAATTGGTGAGCGGTACAAGCTAGATTATAGTAGGCTGAGGCGTTATTTTTATTTAACCGGAGAGCTTGATTAAAATCCGCTTTGGCTGAGGTAAAATTGTGGAGGGCTAAATGAGATAAACCTCGATCATTATAAATAGTGGCTAAAGTGTCGGGTTGCTGGTTAGTAATTTGACGCAAGGATTGATTAAAATCGGCTAGGGCAAGGGGATAATTTTTCATAGCCGACTGAACTAAACCCCGATTATAGTAGGCTTGATAATAGGTGGGTTTTAGCCGGATAGTCTGGTTATAATCGGTCAGCGCCTGTGGATAATCTCCCAAACGATAAAAAGCTAAACCCCGATGGAAATAGGCTAGATAATTATCGGATTGCTGTTGTAAAGAGCGGGTGCAGTCTTGCCAAGCGTGGAGATAATCCTGTAAATAAATCTCAGTTAAACAGCGATTACTGTAGGCTAGGGCCAAGTTATTTTCCCGTTCGATCGACTGATTGAAATCCTGCAAAGCTTGCTGATAATTACCTGCCTCTAGTTGTTCAATTCCCGATCGCAACCAGTAGGATAAATGTACTGATTGAGCCGCTTTTCCCTGCCGAGGCCATCCCCCCAGCACAAGCGAGCAGAGCAGTGCAACCATAACCAATCCACCGAGGCGAGGAAGAAAATTTTTCAAAACCGTTGACATAGGAGTACCTTTGTGCATATACTCCCAATTCTGAGGAAACTTTCTCGATCGATCAACAGACAGCCTGTCAAATACAGTTATCAGTGATCAGTTATCAGTTATCAGATGTGAGTTTTCAGTTCACTGTTTACTGTTCACTGTTCACTGAAAATACACCCCACACCCCACAGCCTAGAACCGGTCTATGTCTCTAGAGGTCGGGGCTGCGATAAGCTGATAAAGGAACTCGTAGCTAACGCAGTTGACACCCGATAAATGATACAGGAGTTATCTATGGAAACTATTTTTATCCCCCACCTCCTCAAATCTCCTGATCGACAAAGAGTGATCATCATCGATAATTTTATCCCCGGTCTAGAAACCTTGACACCGGTGCGGGGGACCTTGCTGGTTAGACATGGGGGGAATTTTTTGGAAGTATCGGTGAAAGCAGAAACCATCGTCACCTTAACCTGCGATCGCTGTTTACAACAATATAATCATCGTCTGCAATTAAACACTTCCGAATTAATCTGGCTAGACAAAAATAAAGACTACGATAGCTCCTATCCTCTAGAGCGAGAAATAGCCTACGAAGACCTCTCGGAAACCCTCGATCCTAACGGGGATTTTGACCCGCAAATGTGGTTATACGAGCAGTTATGTCTAACTTTACCCCCCCGTCAACTCTGCGGAGCTAATTGTCAACCCCCCGATTTTGTCCTTCCAGAAAAGACTGCCATCGATGGTCGTTGGGCCTCCCTAGAATCCTTGAAAAGTCAGTTATCTCAATCGCAAAATTGAGCTTTGATGCTGATTTTTTTTCGGGTTTCGATCCCAGAGAAAAGCGATCAAAACCCGATTTTTTACTGGCCCCAAATCTTTTTCAGGACAGTTTCGGGGGTAATATCGGCGACTTTTCCCGTATTAGCCTCAATATATCGATGTAGCTCTCCCCCACTCGGTAAAACTCTCTTAGACAACGAAGGAACCAGCAGAGAGAGGGTATAGGTTCCCACGGCCACGGCTAACTGTAAAGGGACACTTTCGGTAGCTAATAATAAATTAGCACCGGCGATCATAGCCGCCATTTTACCGATATCGGCCGTTCTGGACACTTTTAAGTTATTATCCATGGCTTTGAGGGCTAAAACCCAAGCTTCATCCAGTTCTCCCTGGATAGCGACAATTGGTAAATCCGGTTGTTGATGGCGAATGCCTTGGATAATTTCTAGCCAACTCTCCAGGGGATAAAGCGTTTCCAGTCCTTGGCTGATGCTCAGATCGCTACCGCCGGCGTAGAGGAGAATATAGCCGCTATCCTTGATATTGAGGCGTTGCTGCTCCATTTCGGCCCAATCGATATCATCGCGATTCAAGGTTAGTTTTAAAGGTGGACAGGGTGCGGCAATCTTTAACCCTTTGACCAGTGCGTGATAATTATCCGCTAGATAGCCTTCCGTTGGCTGGGGTACTTGTTGCGATAAGAACCAGCTGCCATTATTTTCATAGCCTATACGGTTGGGAACACCATTTAACCAGAGTAAAAGATTGATAGCAGGACGATTGGTGAGACTAATGGCGATTTCGTACTCCCGGTCCCGAATTACTCCCAAAATATTTAAATAATCCGCTAATCCGTACTGATCTCGATAGTCAAATAAAAGCACTTCCCTAACCTGGGGACAGAGACGATAGGCAGCCTTTGCCCTAGGTTCGACCAAAACATCGATAGTACCTTGGGGATAAGTTTGCCGGAGAGTTTCTAGAGTGGGAAAAAACAGCAGTTGATTGCTAATTCCTCCCGGTACAAGGGTTAATATTCGCATTTTATCTGGATATACCTGAATCGATCAGCTTAATTTTAGCAGTGTCCCTCGTTATTCACTAAATCTGGGCAGCGATGTTTTTTCTCAACAGAATGCGATCGCAGATTCTCTTAACTATTACCCGAAGGATTAGAACCGTACATAGCATTTAAAACCAAAGCGGGGTCAACGTATTGATTGCCGTACATCAGTCCCCAGTGCAGGTGTGGTCCGGTGGTGCGTCCTGTCATTCCCACTCTAGCCATGCGGGCCCCTGCTGGTATATCCTGGCCGAGAGTAAGGACGATTCCTCCTTCCATGTCAATTAAAAAAGTACCACGGCTGTCGGATTGAACCGAACCCATGAGATGACAATAAATATGCGTCCATTGACCCGATTGCATCTTAATCATGGTGCCACAGCCTGTATTATCCGATAATTCGACGATTTTGCCAGTCCACCAATTGCGAATATAACTGCCCAAGGGTGCGGCCAGATCTAACCCGGCATGAAATTGTTGACTGCCATCCATGGGAGAGAAACGATAACCGAAACCGGAGGTGTAGGTTTGAAAGTTTTCCACGGGGAAGGAGGCCCCGGCCCAAGCATTTTGAGCTATGAGGGTGGGATTAGCTTTAACGGGGTGTAAACGGTCAAATCCTAGAGAAATTAACGTAACAAGACAGCTAATCGCTAAAAAACGCAGGAATTTAACAGGCAGATATTTGAGCATGAGACTTACTCCAGACACCACAATTAAATATACCGCTAATTTTACCGGCGGCTTTTAACCGATATTTTAGTTAAGTTTTGAGTTATTATTGAGCATTGGTTAGGGATTGACAACATTTCCCCTCGGGCTGCCGATTCTCCGACTCCCCCACTTAATTTTTACTTTTTACTGACTCGTACCATGTTAGACCTAAAGCAAATTAGAGAAAATCCAGAGGAAGTACAGAAACGCTTAGATAGTCGGGGAGGTAGTTATGATATTGCCCCTATTCTCCAGTTAAATCAACAACAGAAGGCTTTAGAGTTAGAACGCAGCAGTTTACAGGCCCGGGGTAACGAAATCGGTAAACTGGTAGGACAAAAAGTGAAAAGTGGCAGCGATGTCAACAGTCCCGAAATCTTGGTGCTGAAAACAGAAGGAAACGAGATTAAAAGTAAACTAGCTCAATTAGAACCGCAGGAAAAAGAGATTAAAGCGGCCATTGACCAAAAAATCTTAGATTTACCCAATTTACCCAGTGAAACCACTCCCATCGGTAAGGATGAACGGGAAAATGTCGAAGTCAGACGCTGGGGAGAGGAATATAAACCCACCAACCCGAATATTTTGCCTCACTGGGAAATTGGGGAAAAATTGGGCATTTTAGACTTTGAACGGGCAGTAAAAATCGCCCAGAGTCGTTTTGTTAATCTTATCGCCCTCGGGGCAGCCCTAGAAAGAGCTTTAATTAATTTTATGCTCGATCGCCATATTGTCGCCGGTTATACAGAAGTTTTACCGCCAATTTTAATTAATAGTGACTCCCTGCGCGGGACGGGACAACTGCCGAAATTTGCGGAAGAAAGCTTTAAATGTCGAGATGATGAGCTTTGGTTAGCACCAACGGCAGAAGTACCCGTAACTAACCTCTATCGCGATGAAATCCTCTCATCGGAGCAATTACCGATAAAACACTGTGCCTATACCCCTTGTTTTCGTCGAGAAGCGGGCAGCTATGGCAAAGATACGAGGGGCTTGATCCGTTTGCATCAATTTAATAAGGTGGAAATGGTCAAAATCGTCCATCCTGACGCTTCTGCTCAGGAACATGAAAGTTTAGTCGCTAATGCAGAGGCAATCCTGCAAGCTTTACAGTTGCCCTATCGGGTGATTGAATTGTGTAGCGGTGACTTGGGTTTTTCGGCAGCCAAATGTTATGACTTAGAAGTGTGGCTACCTTCGGCTAATACCTATCGGGAAATTTCCAGTTGTTCTAATTTTAGAGACTTTCAGGCACGACGGGCAAATATTCGCTTTAAAGAAAAAGGGCAAAAAGGCACTAATTTTGTCCACACCCTCAACGGTTCGGGATTAGCGATCGGTCGTACTATGGCCGCTGTCCTAGAAAATTATCAACAGGCGGACGGGACAGTAAAAGTGCCGGAAGTGCTGCAACCCTATCTAAAACGGGAAGTTATTTGTTAAATTTTCTAAAAATGCTTGACAAAATACTTGTATAGTGCATTTGAAAAAGTTGCTCTTAACCCCACTCTAGAATTGCCTGTTTTAAGGCTCCTTCGGGCAAATTGGCGGGATCAAAAGACTCACCCGCTTCTATTCTGGCTAAAGCTTCAAAAAAAGCTCTCACACCACTGGCTGGTCCCGATGGGTGATCCATAATTCCGGTTCCCGCATTGAGGATAACATTACGTCCGTAATCCCCAAGGACCTGGGGAACAATACCGGGACGAATACCGGCCGAGGGAACCGGAAAAACGTTTCTATCGCGCAAAATATCGCGAATTTTGCCCTCCTCCTGGGGATCGAAGGGTAAACTACCGTAAGCGGCGGGATATAGCACCGCATCGGCTCCTGCGTGGGCCATCATCGTCCCCAAAACCACAGAATAGGCTAATCCCGTATCGCTACCGGCACACATCGCTCCAGCAAAGGCAGGATGGGCGAAAATGGGAACATCGATCGCCGGATCACTGGCTAAAGCTTCTAAAACGGAAAAACCGTAGGTAAGAACGTTTAATAACAGGGCATTAGCCCCATGTTTCACCAATAAACGGGCTTTTCTCTGCAATTCGTCCGCTTTTCCGGTGACATTAACCGCATAGAGAACATTTCTACCGGTTTGCTGCCGCACTTCCTCCAAAACTCGGCGACAACAATCTAGGCGCTCGTGGGTGGGAGCTACGGGAAGATCCGCCATGATTTCATCATCTTTAATCACGTCTAAGCCAGCGAAAGCCACTTCTCGCAGGATATCGGCGTGATCTTGGGCCGATAGTCCTAAAGCGGGTTTAAAAATTGCCATAACTAGAGGTCGATCATAAACCCCCAAACGTTGCCTAATTCCTGTGATTCCTAACTTGGCTTTTGTGCCGTAGCTTTCGGGGAGATACACCCCCACCACTTTTCCTGCTCCAGCCATGGAATATTTGCCGAAAATCATGGTTAAAAGACTGGCGATGTCATTTTCAACGTTTATCTGGGGAAAACGCACCCTAGCCACCTTATAACCGTCTGCTTCCTCCCTGATCCCCACCACTTCCGCTAGGTGTTGTTGCAGCTGCTTTTGACGATGACTGTGGCGCTCGCTCCAAGTGCCGGCGGTTTGACCGATAGCGATCGTTTTTGCCTGTTTTTCGGCATTAATAGCGGGAGGAAAGCGATAATCGACAATTATAGTCATAAAAGGTAAAAAAAGGGAGTGGGAATTATAAATTATAAATTATGAATTGGGGAAGAGGGGAGGTGGGGAGCCTTTTTTCAGTAAACAGTAATCAGTGAAATGAAAACTCACATCTGATAACTGATAACTGATAACTGATTACTGATTACTGATGGCTTCGATCGGTTTTCTCAGCTATTGACAAGGGTTCCCCTAAAAGCCTACAAGTATTTTGGATAGGTATGGCCATTGAGGAACCGACCAAAATATGAAAATAAAGACAAGATTACGCGAATGGGGCAAATTTTTCTTAAAAAGCGGTGCTAGTATTGCCTTGGCACTACTTTTAATCTTAAGTCTGTTCACGGTTAAGGGCACTACTCCTGCTTTAGCTGTGCTTGCTCAGGGTGACGCGGTAACGGATCCCACTGCTATTTTACGCAATGCCTTACCTATAGATAATAAACCAATTCGTCAAGTGCAACAATCGATCGAAGATATTGCCAAACATCTGCGGGCCAAGCGTTGGAGTCCGATTAAAAAAGATGTCAAGGATGCCAATTATGCCCTTTCTACCAAAAGCAAGGCTATCTTAGATAGTGTTCCCGAAGCAAGTAAAAGCCAAGGGGAGGAATTAATCGAAAAACTGAAAACGGGAGTGGCAGCCCTCGATACGGCCGTAGAAGCAAAGGATAAAGAGGCAGTTTGGTCAACCAGACGAGAATTGCTCAATAATATCACCGCTTTAGAAGAATTAATGGTGGTGGGTTTTCCCTTTAACGTTCCCCCGGAATACGCTAACTTGCCGCAATTGCGAGGACGTGCCACCGTAGAGATGCAGACCACCAAAGGAGATTTAACCATCGTTGTGGATGGTTACAGCGCTCCGATTAATGGGGGTAACTTTCTGGATTTAGTCCAACGGGGTTTTTATGACGGTTTACCCTTCATTCGCAGCGAAGATAATTTCGTTGTCCAAACCGGGGATCCCGTCGGTGCAGAAGAGGGATTTATTGACCCGAAAACTAAGCAATATCGCTCTATTCCCTTAGAAATTTTGATTAAAGGGGAAGAAGAGCCAGTTTATGGCAATACTCTCGAAGAATTAGGGATTTACTTACCCAGTCTCGCCTTGCCTTTTAACGCTTTTGGTGCCTTGGCCCTAGCGCGTCCGGATACCAATCCTAACGGAGGTTCCTCGCAATTCTTTTTCTTTAAATTCGATAATGAATTAACTCCTCCGGGGTTTAATCTCATGGATGGTCGTTATTCGGTTTTCGGCTATTTAGTCGAGGGAAAAGAGGTGTTAGAAGAACTTACCGATAAGGACAAGATTATCACCGCTAAAGTGGTTTATGGCTTAAATAATCTCGTCCAACCTAGCTAGGTTGGCGTTTTTAACTAGGTTTTGTCAAGGCAAAAAATTAGTCAACATAGGGGAAGCAGCTCAGATTCTGGGCGCTTCCCCCGATACCCCTAGGATCGTTTCATTCTCTCATCGGAATAAATATCTGAAAGTTTTTCAAAACGTCGTGCTTTGTAGGTTGATTCATAAATCAACCTACTATGAATCAACCCTTGATAAGGGGGGTACCTGACAACTTTTAACACCTACCTACTTAAGATTATTAATTCCGCAATCTATCGCCCTGATTATTATTGCTTTGATAGGGGCAAAAGTTATTTAATTAACATCAGTTTTATCTAAGTTCCCCTTTCCCTTAATCCTCGTTCATATCCCCAATCAGTAACGCCTAGGGAGAGTTTGCCGATAGCCAAGGGCTAAGAGATGACAGAGTTGGTGATATAGTAACTAAAGATCACATTTAAATCTAACCTTGCCATAGATGCACAAATCTCGAATCTGGCAACCCCAAAAATCTCCCGTCTCTAACATCAGTTTTAGCGATGAAATGAGGTAAGAATTTTGACCAAAATACTTAGCGATCGCATTGCCGTTTATCTGCTCATCGGTGGACTCCTGTTTAGAATCATCATCGCCCTGGGGCTTTATCCGGGGTACGATGAGGCCTATTATTACGTTTACAGCCATAATCTGGATTGGAGTTATTTCGATCATCCGCCAATAGTAGCGATTTCCACGGGTTTTGGGACTTGGATCACGGGATTAGTCAATCAATTTACCATTCGCTTCGGGACTCTCCTTTTCTATACTGGCAGCCTCTGCTTGCTATATCTGACAGCTTTAAAATTGTTCAGTCTGCCGGTCGCCAGAATGACTTTAGCGATCGCCACTCTCATCCCCATCTATGGGATTGTCTTCGGGATTCTCTCGCAGCCAGATAGTCCTTTAATCTTTTTTTGGTCATTAACAGTCTATTTAGCTGCCCAAGAATTCTGGCCAATTCGGGAAAAAAACTATCATCCTAGCTATCGTCTCGCTTATATTGGACTTGCCGTAGGATTGGCGGTTTTAAGTAAATATCACGGCTTTATTTTGGGCTTTGGTTTAGTTTTATTTTGTCTGACCACTCCCCGCTATTGGCCTGTATTTAGATCCCCTTGGTTGGGATTAGGATTTATTCTTTTTTTGATAACTTTATTGCCGATTATCTACTGGAATATTAACCATGATTGGATTTCCTTTCGCTTTCATTTAGAAGACCGTTTTTCTGGAGAACCCAAAACCTTTAATATTCTTGGTATTCTCTCGGTTATTGGCATTAGTATCGCCACGATGTTTCCTCCTTTTGGTCTGCCGATGTGGTGGGTGACATTTAAAAGCTTTGCTGAACAAATTCCTAACTTTCTCTCGAAAAAAAGATTTTTTCAGCGAGATGAAGAATCACTCAAAAAATGGTTAATTCTCTCGGTTTCTCTGCCTTTAATCCTGGGAATGCTTTATGTGGGTGCTTCCCATTATCTCGCCCCTAGTTGGATTTTACCCGGGTTCTGGTCCTGCACAATTTTATTAGGAGAAAAGGCCAATACTTGGCAGCAATCTTCTCGAATCTGGGTAAAAAGATGGTTATGGGGATCGGGAATTTTTATCGTTACTGTTTTATCTATAGCAATGCTTCACGTTACTTTTGGCACTTTCCAAAAACCTAGTCAATACGCAATTTTTGGGGGAATTATTGCCCCAGAACAGGACCCTTCTCGGGAAATTGTCGATATCGATCAACTGCGCCAAGGCTTTGCTAATTCGCCCGAATTATTAGCGCTCTTAAAAGATTCTAGCTTCGTTTTTACCCATAATTTTTATGTGACAGCATGGCTAGATATGGCTCTTTATCCCCTAGTTCCTATTCCCGTCACCTGTTTTAACAACGATCAAAGGGGTTATCAAATTTGGTTTAATCCTCAAGAATGGATCGGTAAAAATGGTTTATTAATTACTACAAATAGTTCTCTAGAAAGACCAGAAATAATCGATCGCTACCGTCCCTATTTCCAAGATATAACTAAAGTAGCTGTCATTCCGATCAAGCGCGGTGGTGTCGCCATCGAACAATTTCATGTTTACCAAGCTAAAGGACTAATTAAAACTTATCCTTAAAGCAGTTATCAGTTATTGGCGGATAGGGGATAGATAAAATAGTTCATAGATACTGATAATTTCTATCTCCTGAATTTTGTAAACTTTTTTACTTTTTACTTGGTAAATATGTCCATTCATCGAGTGCGTATTGCTAGAGATAAAGGGGAATTTGTCCAGTCCTTAGTTAATTTTAATCAGGGAATTGGTCCTTTTCAGACCTATGCTGATGTCATCGCTTTTGCGGCGGCTTTAGGGGTAAGATATCAAGAGAGGCTGGCGATAGAAAATGTAGCGAAGGAACCCTCACCTATTAACCTAGAAATTTTTATTTCTCGTGGCTACGATACCCTAATCAAATTATTGGCAGTCAATGAATTGCAAGACACAAAAATTCTTTCTCCCCACGGGGTAGATTCGGAAGCTTTGCGAGTGACAATTTTCGAGGAATATGCCAACGCCGGTTTAGCAAGATTAGAACGAGAATTGCGCGGTGCGGTGGATTATACTGAAAGATTATTGTTAATTATCAGTCAAGAACGTTTTCGAGAAATTACTGCCACAACGGAATTCGATTTAGGCAGATTTTTGTAGTAGAAATTCTAGTTAAGTACCTAAGTAAAATTAATTACACATCTCTAACCACCTCTTGCCTCTTGCCTCTTGCCTATCTTCACTAGGAAATTAATTTTGCACGACTACTTAGGGACTTGCATGGGAATAATATCCCAGCCAGAAAATCGCTCTGTGGAAGAATCAGACCAGCCAGATGACACATTATCAAAGCGCAAGTCCCTTAGCTGCGGGGGCTCTCGAAGACTCTCGCCCTACTTAGGGTGATCAGCAAACCTGATCGATCGGAGGGCGCAAGCTTTGCGCCCCTACAGTAACGGATTTTGTCCACAATGTAGGGGCGAACTGCGTTCGCCCAAAAGGTACATTATCAAAGCGCAAGTCCTTTATTACTGTAGTTTGGTATGGGCTTTTTTCTCATGGGTGCGTTCAAATTTTGTGCGGGTATAATTGGCGGCGATCGCTATTGCTAAAGCCAAAATTGCGAAAATAAGGGCAGTAATTTGATAGATAGACTGATTTGGGGATAAAATTGCCAGTAAAGCTAATAATATCCCCATTAAAATTGCGATTTGTTTAGTTTTTACCATGTTTTCATGGGCAGCGCTACAGGTGCGACAGTGGACAGTGTGACGAGAATAGCGATCGAGGGGTAAAGGATCGAATAAATCGATCGCCGTTGTCCGCTGGCTGGTGTAGCCTTGATAGTAGGGGAAAGAGTCCCCATAGCGATCGAACCATTGACGTAACTCAATCACCAAGGCATCGGAACTTTTTAAGGGCAAGTATAATTTTTGTAAACTATCTCTTGACTTTTCCACCATTTGCTGCTGACTTTGAATTAAAGGTAGATCATCTTCGAGGATGCGACTTTGACGCAGATGTTCCAACCAGCGCCAACGGTATTGACGGGAGTTAACGGCAAAATTTTGGTAACGTCGCACCAGTAAGCGAGAACGACCTTGACCCAGAGAAATCCCGTATAAAGCCAATCCAGCACACCAATGGGGATTAGGCAGAGAAAAACGATAATGAACGAGATTAGGGGCTATAAAATCCAGATATTTCCAGCTTTCTTGCGGATTGCGGCTATTGCGCCACTGACTGCGAATTCCCCGCGCCGAGATTTCGAGGATTTGGAAGGCTAAAGGTTGAGCATTTTCCCGTTTTGCCCCGAATTCGCTGCGATCATGGCTAATATTAACATGGGCGGGATCGAGGAGATTTTCGAGTAAATAGCCCTGTTCGTAGGGAAAATCAATGAGATAATCGGTATGGACACAATTGGGGTCTTCTAGGTCTTTGATGATAGGAATATCGCTTTCTTTCGCTGTTTCCTCTTCTCCTAACCAAACCCAGAGGACTCCCTGACGTTCCACCACCCCATAGGATTTAACCTTGGCATTGCGGGGAATCGGGGTATTAACTGGCAGTTGGGGAATATGGGAACATTTTCCATCCGTCTCGAACTGCCAACCATGGTACAAACATTCTAAACGCCCAGCGATCATCTGTCCTGTGGAGAGTTTCGCCAAGCGGTGGGGACAGCGATCAAGCAAACAGCCCCATTTTCCCTGCTGATCGCGAAATATTAGCAATGGTTGCCCATAAAGAGAGAAAGAGTAGGGATTTTTTTGCCAATCCTGCACAAATAACACAGGATACCAACAATTTTGGTAGTGAAAATAGTCATCCCTAGGCAGGGGTTGAGATTGATCAGTGCTTGTCATGGGGATGAGAGAGAAAAAATATTGATCATGATCATAATATCGGTGCGGCCAATTGATCTCTGTCTTCCTACTATCTTTTAATCAATCCGAAAGGGACTAGGAGAGGGTCGAAATTCCCGATAGGCGTTAATTGTAGCCAGAAAGTCGATTGTAAAGTCTTTTATTGATCTCGTATAGTAGCCAAATAATTAAAAAACAGACAGAGATGAATATCAAAGGTTTTTTAGTCAGTAAATTCTGCAAACTCCAGAATAGTTGCTGCGGTTGAGTGATTAGATACCAACTATTCAGCCGGAGAAAACGCCCCAGATAGATACCGATCGCACTTAAAAAATGGAGAGTTATTTCTAGGGGGAAAACTGCTGAATTTAGCTGACTTTGCTGACAATAACTTTTTAAATTAAGTAAGGAGATAACGTATAGCTGAAAGCCAAGGAAAATAAAGATACTATACTGGGGAATTAAAACTAAAAAAAATAAACTTTTGGCGTAATCCTGCTGAACATAAAAGATTAAATGAATGCTATCGGTGAGAATGTAGGGAGCATTGGGTAAAAAAAGCACAAAAACTAAGAGAATTAACCACCAGAGTAGGGAACGATCGAGGGTGATCCGAAATAGCCAAAAACTGAGGATAAAGGGGATAAAAGCCAGAAAAGAATTCCAGATAATCCTCCCGGTACTGAGGTTAAATAATTGCCAAGCATTATGCCACCAATCCCTAGTTAAAATCATCGTTAAATCTGCCCAAATCATCTCTTAAATACCAGTATCTTCTAGGGTTGATAAATATCCTAACCAATTTTTTAAAGATTCCGGGAAAGGGATTCTTTGTCTATGGGTGCGAGCGATGCACACATGGCGGGTTTTCGCTTTTCCGACCATGATTTCAGCCAAATAAATTTTATAATGCAATTCAAACTCGTTTTCGCTTAGGGATCGGACAGTGAAATTAATCTGTATTTGATCGCCACAAAAAAGAGGACGAAAAAACTGGATTTCCGCTTGAGTAATCGGTAGGGCAACCGGAGAATCTTTCAAAAAATCCTTGATATTGACGCCAAATTGTGCTAAAGAAAACTCGTAGGCTTCATGACAGATCGAGAGAAGATGAGCAAAGTAAACCACACCGGCCGCATCGGTATCGGCCAGATAAATTAGGCGCTCGTAGGACATAAAAAGCTTATTGTCTTTCCAGAAAGGTTAAACTATCTTGTAGTTGTCTTAACTCGTCCCGATGGGCTTTGACAGTTAATTCCGTTTGCTGAGATTTGCTTTCTACTTTAAAAGCCACTTCTTCTAAACGGCCGACTTTTTGCCAATAGAAAACACCCGCGAGGGGAGATAAACCCACAAGAGCAAAAATATAGGGATTAGTATCAGGAAATAACACCGATAACACCAGTGAGAAGCAAAATAAACCCAAGGCCGCCAAAATTGTCAAAAATATCGCTAGAAAGGGGCTAGGCGGCACAAAACCCTGTAATCTGACAATATTCTGTTCGGGTTCGATCGCCTTGACTTGATAGGAACGTCGGTCAAAATAGTCTCGCAGTTGTTCTAATAGTTGGTCGTCACTGGTACTGGTAAGATAGACACGCTGTTCGATACGCTCTTTGACGGAACCGCGAATAAAAAAGAATAATCCTACCATGAGCAGGAGAGTCAGAAAAAAAGTTGAGGAAAGAACGGGGGTATCCATGGCGGCAGTTAGGAGCAAAAAAACTTACAATTAATCCTAATTATCCTAACCTATCTTCTCCCCCGATTTAGAAGATAGACCCTAGGAGCAAAACCTCGATCGAGAATCAGAAAAATTTAACCCCAAGGCAGATTCATGGGCAACAATCTATTAACAGGATTAATCGAACCCTTACAGTATAGTTTCATGCAGAGATCCCTAATTGAAGCTATCATCGTCGGGATCATCTGTGCGGTGGTGGGAACCTACCTGATGGTACAACGTTTGGCCCTCTTGGGCGATGCCATCAGTCACTCGGTCTTACCCGGATTAGCGATCGCTTTTATTGGTAATTTTAATCTTCTTTTGGGTGCTTTACTAGCCTCAATGGTCAGTACCCTACTGATTAACTTAATCCGTAATCGTTCCCCAATCAAAGAAGATGCGGCCATGGGTATTGTTTTCTCGGCTTTTTTTGCTCTTGGCATCACCCTGATCACTCTCATCCAAAAAAACAACAAAATTGACCTTAATCACTTTCTCTTCGGCAATATTCTCGGTGTTACTGCTGCTGACATTCGCGATACCCTAATTATTGCCATTATCGTTTTATTAACCGTTTTGCTCCTGTATAAAGAACTATTATTCTACACTTTCGACAAAATCGGGGCGCAAGCGGCGGGTTTACCAGTAAATTTATTAGATTTAGGCTTAATGCTCCTGATTGGTTTGACAATCGTTGCTAGTCTCCAAGCGGTGGGAGTAATCCTCGTTTTGTCCCTTTTGATTACCCCCGCAGCCACTGCCTATCTTTTAGTTACCCGTCTTCATCAAGTCATGGGTTTAGGTGTGGGTGTGGGTATTATTTCTAGTATCAGTGGGATGTATTTAAGTTACTACTGGAATTTACCCTCTGGACCAGCGATCGTGCTTGTCGCTTTTACCCTATTTATGTTGGCCTTTTTATTCAGTCCCCGTCAAGGAATTTTCACTCATCCCGCTAGTCTAGGTGGTCAACTGTCTATCTGGGTAGAGATAAAAAATTTGTTGAGACGGCGTTAGTTTGGGGGATAAGGTGGGAGTGATCAAAAAAAGCCGACGGCCGAGATAACTGCCATAATTTGCTAGATTTTTCGAGGCTCTTACTCTGATATTGTGTTGATTTTATCGTTTCATATTGTACTTAAGCGACATACCAGACCACAGCATTAGGTTAATTCTTCCCCACAAGAATCTGATATTGGAAAATAGCCATTTGACCTCTTGTATTGGGTAGCTCTTGGATTGATTAGCCTGTACAGCTAGTCTCCGCTAATTTCTACCAATGTCTCACCAGCAGCTAAAAGTTCTAAAGCCCTGGGTAAAGTCTCACTCAAGATTTCACGCAACCGGGCATTAGAGGTATTGCCACAAGTCAGCCAAATAATTTGTGGGGGCGAACCAAGTCGCTCAACTAAATCTACAAAATCGCTGTCTTTGGTCATTAGGATAGCTCTTTGAGCTTTTGCAACCTGAAAGATTTCAGTATCTTCAGCATCTCTCAGTCCAAGATCACGCAAAGCCACAGCTTCAATCTCAAGTGTAGTGCTAATCCAGGTTGCAATTGCAGGAGACAAATGTGCGTCAACCCAAATTGTCATGCCAGTAAAACCGGGTGATTAAGCTTCCGCGAGGCATATAAAAGCGCTGCTTTCAAATCGTCTGCCTCAAGATCAGGCATTTCATCTAGAATTTCTCTCGCGCTTAAACCTGCCGCGAATAGATCTAACACATCTGACACCCGGATTCTCATTCCTCGAATACAGGCACGACCACCGCACTGCCGAGGATTAACTGTAATTCTTGAAAGCAATTCCGCCATTACAAGGTAGCTCTTACGATCTTTACCTTTATTGTGAACTAGAGTGCTAAAAGTTTCAACAAAATAGGGTAGGCATAGCCCACCCTGTCAATTATGAAAAATTTTGACATCCTCACCGCCGGGGCCGAACGATGATTCCTCACCACCTTTTTGGATATGATCAATTTATTCTCGCACCTCTAGAAGTTTAAGCCATGTCACTCGCTGAGTTAATTCCTCTGGTCAACAATCTGAGCCAGTCAGACAAATTATCACTCTTCAAACTCCTGGCCACACAAATCCCAGACGCTGAACTACAATTCATCTTCTCCGCATCAGAGTACCCAATTTGGTCGCCCTAGGACGCAACGGCAGCTGCAAACATTCTGATGCAGATGATTCAGGATGACCAAGGGGCATCTGCTCATGCCTAGTACAGTTGAGTTTCCCTTTTCTGAGGATAACGCATTACCGACCAGAACCTTGATCCCAAGCGGCGATCGCTCTGATAACATGAGCTACTTTATCATTCTGCCTCAAAATTGTTTTTTTATTGGTCGGCAATAATTGTCTTCTTTTTTTGATTTTGTACGGTAAGTTTGGAACAATCATATTTAAAAAGGCAGAAAATCTTCATCAAGAATTTGCTCCAGCGATAGTCCCCACTCTCAGGCTCAATGACAATAAACCAGTCATAATATTCCCCTGCTAATTGTGGATAAACGCGGTCAAAAATCTCTCGACAACGCCGAGCTAAAGCTTTATCCTCAGCCTCAATTTTCGCTATTTCTTCAGCAGAAAGGCGATGTTGATGAGGAAAAATCGAACTTCCCAGAGGAACTTTTCGAGAGGTCATTTGGCTCATTTTGGCTAATTTTTGCCCAGTGGTAACAAATTTAACTAGAGACAGAGAGAAGAAAAGAGCCTGTTGTGTTTCGGAAATGACTATCGTTCAGGAGAAGTCATTCTTTGATTATTCTAACGATTTCTGCATCTAGTCGGAGCCGTTTTTTTCAGGACAATCGCCACTCTCCACCCAGCCCAATATTGGGAGTAATAAGCTAAATCCCGTCATATAATTGGAAAGGAGAATGGCAACATTAGAGGCTGAGGCGAGGGGAAACAGATGAAGGGCGATCCGGCTGTATTGAAGAAAGTGTCTGTCAGTCTTCCTTTTGGTATTGGTTCGGCCGAATGGGAGGCAGATCCGACTGAGAGAAGGGCTGCATGGTCACTTTATGTGGAATTGGTGACGCGCATTGCTGTAGAGCCACTGGAGGGTGAAGAAGGGCTGCTGCGTGAGGCTTTAAACTCGCTGTATAGTTTATTTGGGACAACCCGCGAGATTCTCAAGGAAGCTGGTCCCGATGTGGGGGCTTCTCGCAATTCAGTGGGCGGTATTGCGATCGCTGTCCTGAATCGGGGTTTGCGCCGTTTTCTAGCCAAGTGGCATCCTCGCTTACAGGTTTGGGAAGCCAAGCGCCCTGCTGATGTCAGTCCCAAGGAATACGAGCAGCAATGGACAGAAGAACCTGAATTGCGAAGGGAGTTAGAGGCTCTCAGGCAGGATTTAAGTCGGTATGCACTGGCTCTAGCAGAGATTGCTGGGGTTGAAAATTAGGGGAGGAGGTTCTTTAAATGTCTCAGCAGTTTGATGTTTTCCTGGCTCATAATAGTGTGGATAAACCGCAAGTAAGGGTGATCGCTAAAAAACTGAGGGAACGAGGGTTAAAACCTTGGCTAGATGAGGAACAAATCCCACCAGGGATGTCATTTCAGGATGAAATTCAAAAAGCTATTCCCCTGATTAAATCGGCAGCTATTATTATTGGTACTAAGGGATTAGGAACGTGGCAGGTCATGGAACTGCGATCGCTTATTACTAAATTTGTTAATCAAAAAATTCCTGTTATTCCTGTTTTGTTACCAGGGGTTAATAATATTCCTAGTGATTTACTATTCCTACAAGAACTTAATTGGGTTAAGTTTGAGCAGATTGATGATGCTACGGCTTTTTATCGGCTACAGTGGGGCATTACCCAAGTTAAGCCAGAGTTACACCCCAAAACCGTACAATTGACCGCCGAGGAGTGGTTTAACAGTGCCTATAACAAAGGTGAATCAGGAGACTACCAAGGTGCGATCGCAGACTACAATCAAGCCATTAATATCAAACCTGACTATGCTCTTGCCTACTACAATCGCGGGAATGCCAAGTATAACTTAGGAGACTACCAAGGTGCGATCGCAGACTACAATCAAGCCATTAATATCAAACCCGACTATGCTGATGCCTACAACAATCGCGGGAATGCCAAGTATAACTTAGGAGACTACCAAGGTGCGATCGCAGACTACAATCAAGCCATTAATATCAAACCCGACTATGCTCTTGCCTACTACAATCGTGGGATTGCCAAGAAAAACTTAGGAGACTACCAAGGTGCGATCGCTGACTACAATCAAGCCATTAAAATCAAACCTGACTATGCTGATGCCTACTACAATCGCGGGATTGCCAAGTATAACTTAGGAGACAAGCAAGGTGCGATCGCAGACTACAATCAAGCGGCACAACTTTACGCGCAACAGAACAAGATGGTTGATTACCAAGATGCCCTTAATCAGGTGAAAAATCTTGAAAAAGGATTGTGAGGAAGGTTGTTCTCATAAAAAATGGTTGTTACTAAAATTAAAAAATCAAAATAAAGGACTGATGAATTAATCTATAATGCAAGAGACAGGAGCTATTAGCGGCAGGCTATTTAAACCATCTAAAGCGGGAGGTAAAATTCTTAAATTATCCTATCAAGAAATAAAAA
>NZ_JAPZSS010000228.1:0-1214 GCF_027532015.1 Microcystis sp. LE19-131.1A
GCACCGGTTGTTACCTGCACTAAGGCGGCACTATTAACCCCTAATCCTTGATTACCTGTAATCGCTCCATTAGCATCAGTAAATACCTGATTGATTAAATTGTCTAAAGTGGTGACAGTGCTATCAGCAGCACGACTGAAACTACTAGGCGCACTCATGGCGTTTCCAGTTTGAGTTAATAAGTCTATTTTATCACTATTGATGGCAAAATCTGTGATACGATCGCTTGTTGATATGGTAGATTGACCAAATTGAAAGATGAAGATATCTGCACCTAAACCACCAGTTAAAGTATCGACTCCAGCAGCACCATTGAGGCTATTATTGCCACTATTCCCTGTAATCTGGTTATTTAAGCCATTACCCGTGCCATTAAGATTACCAGTACCAGTGAGAAGGAGATTTTCCACGTTGTTGGGAAGGGTATAGGAAATGGAAGCCTGCACGGTATCGGTTCCCTGGTTGAGAGCTTCAATCACCAAATCGCCGGCATCATTTACCGTATAAATATCGTTTCCGGCTAATCCAGTTATGGCATCTGCTCCAGAGGTTCCCACAAGGGTGTCCGGACCAGAAGTACCGATAAAGTCATCATTATTGATGGTTCCCGTGGCAGTAGCAGTGGTAATAGTAGCTCCGTTGGTGGCATTGGAGAGGGTGACGGTAAAGTTTTCGTTCGGTTCTACTGTTGTATCCCCCTGAACATTAACAGTAATTACTTTTGAGGTTTCCCCGGCGGCAAAACTCACGGTTCCTGAGGGTAAGACTCCCCCTACAAAATCAGTAGCATTGGCAGGATTGCTGCCGCTGCCGGTAACTGCCCAACTGACGTTATTGGTTCCCGTGGTATTAACCGCACGAGTGACGGTGAAGGTGAAGGCTTTACTGCCACTGTTGCCCTCGGTTTGACTGGCACTGGTGGCGGCAATGGCGAGGGTGGGAACTGCTACATCATCATTTTGGATAGTTCCCGTGGCAGTAGCGGTGGTAATAGTAGCGCCGTTGCTGGCATTGGAGAGGGTAACGGTAAAGTTTTCGTCCGGTTCTACCGTTGTATCTCCCTGAACGTTAACAGTAGACCTCCTGCAAAAATAGGAACTGATTATGTACAATAAAGTAAAACACTCAGAAAAACCATGACTTACGAAAAAGTAAAAAATTTGAATCCAGAAGAGTTTAAACGCTTTTGTGGAGTATATCCTGAAACATTTAAG
>NZ_JAPZSS010000096.1:0-1686 GCF_027532015.1 Microcystis sp. LE19-131.1A
TGCTTCGCCCCTACAGGACGCGGGCCGATGAAGACGCAAGGTTTTGAACGACGATTCTCTCAAAATCTTGCACCTGTGGGAGCGAGAAAAGCCCCAAAACCTTTACTTTGCCTACATTTCAAATTTATTCAGCAAACCCTATCTAAAATTAAATCCCTGACGATGTTAGCGATCGCAAATTCACTATAAAAACTTCTGGAGGGGATGTAAGACCAAAAGCTGGGCGTAAGTTCGTCTTAAGGCAGTCCCCCGTGAAATAGGAAGCTCTCAACGACCTTGAGAGTAGTTCAAAGGCACTGTCTAGTAGTAATCTATTAAGTTGACAAAAGGGATACTTTAGCAGAATATTTAGAGCGTAGCGGCCGCCATAAAAACACGGCTTTTGTCCGTTCAACCTCTCGAAAATGCCGAAATATTCGCTAATTATCCCGATTTATAACGAGGAAGAAACCATTCCAGAACTCTATCGCCGTGTCAGTGATGTCATGGATAGTTTAGATGATTCTGTGGAACTGATTCTGATTAATGATGGCAGTCGCGACCGTTCCTTAAAATTAATGCGGGAACTACAGGAAAGAGATGCTAGGGTCTGTTACATTAGCTTTGCTCGTAACTTTGGTCATCAGGCAGCAGTAACAGCAGGACTTAATTTTGCTAGGGGTCAAGTTATTGTTGTCCTCGATGCCGACTTGCAAGATCCACCGGAATTGATTCCCAAAATGATTGAGTCTTGGCAAGCAGGTTATCATGTGGTTTACGCCCAGAGAACAAAACGGAAAAAAGAAAGTTGGTTTAAACGCCTAACTGCCTACGTTTTCTATAGATTGCTGCGACGATTAGCTGACGTGGATATCCCTGCGGACACGGGGGATTTTTGTCTGATGGATCGTCAGGTAGTGGACGTATTAAATTCTATGCCAGAACGGAATCGTTATATTCGCGGTTTGCGCGCTTGGATTGGTTTCCGACAAACTGCTGTTAAATTTGAGCGGGATCCCCGGTTTGCTGGCGAAGTCAAATACACTTTTAAAAAATCCCTAGCTTTAGCGGTTAATAGCTTGGTGTCTTTTTCTAAGATTCCCCTGCGTATTTCCACTTATTTAGGCTTATTTTCTGCTTTAATTGCCCTGTTGATGGCTTTACTGGTTCTCTACTGGCGCTTACAGCAACCCGACTCTCCTGTTACTGGTTTAGCTACTATCTTGATCGCTGTGTTTTTCTTGGGTTCGGTACAATTGATCAGTATTGGCATATTAGGGGAATACGTCGGGCGAATTTACGAAGAAGTTAAGGGCCGACCAGCCTATACAATCGCTGAGATCGCTGGGTTGGAAATTAATTAAACCTTCCCAACAACTATCAATTAATTCTTGTCGATTAAAGATTTTGTTAACTTCTTAAATAAGCAATAAGCTGTTGACTATCTAATACCAATTCTCCAAAGTCTGACTACAGAAGTTTAATCCCCCTAAATCCCCCTTAAAAAGGGTGACTTAAATTCGATGTGTAGTTTTCATTTAGAGAAATGGTATAAATTACTGGTTAAGACCGTCGGCTCTTCTGGTTTCTGTGTGGAAACGAGGTCTATACTGATAGTTTCTTCGACAAAATAGTCCTAAAAGTGTTACCCGATAAGCATTTCACGATTCCATAAGCAAAAATTATCACACAAAGTCGAGAAGAGCC
>NZ_JAPZSS010000197.1:0-1311 GCF_027532015.1 Microcystis sp. LE19-131.1A
TTCCCCCCTTCTGATTCTTAGGGGTAAAGATTGACCGATCCCGGCTTTTTCCACCATTTCCTGTAACTCAGCGCCATCGCTAACCGGTTGATTATTAGCTTTAACAATCACATCCGCGCGACGGATCCCGGCTTTTTCGGCATAAAACTGGTCTTCGCTTAACCCGGTCTATCGATTGTGTAAAACCGTGTGGGTAGCAGGAATAGGATAGCCCGCTTCACCGAAGGATTCATAGATAACCTTATTAGTGTCAAAATAGACCTGCCAATAGTTATCGTTACTGCAATAGGGACGTACTGCTAAGAGAAGTCCGGAGGGATTAAATTCTAAAATTTCCACATCGGGAGCGGGATCAGTCAAAACATTGGGGATACGGCTAATTTTATCCTTTAACAGAGCGATCGCTTCTGGGACATTTACCCCGTGACTTAATTGAGCGGTCAACTCCACACGACGATAGGGATTAGCGGAAAAATTTTGAATATTCCCAGAAAAAATGCTGTTATTGCCGACTACAGTTTTAATGTTGTCAGGAGTGTTAATAGTAGTGGCAAATAAACCCAATTCGTCCACCGTGCCAGTTATACCTCCCGCAGAGACAAAATCGCCCACCTTGAAGGGACGGAACATAACTAAAAAAGCCCCGGCGGCAAAATTGGCCAACAGCCCCCCCCAGGCAGCCCCGATCGCAATACCAGTAGCGGCTAAAAGTGCGGCAAAAGAAGTGGTTTCAACGCCAAAAAAGCCCAAAATCGCCACGATCAGGACAACTTGCAGGACAATGAGGATGAAAGAAATGATATATCTAATGATGGTAGGATCGACGTTGCCCTTGGCCAAACTGGTTTTGAGCAGATTAACCGCTAGATTAATCAACCATTTACCGATAAACCAGAGTAGGATCGCCCCGATTAATTTCGCCCCGAAGCTGATCGCTAAATCCCTGATAAAGTACATTTGATTGCTAACTTGAGCCGGATCCATAGTTATTATCCTCGCAAAGAAATAAAGCTAATTTACACACAGATTATAGGGGCGAGAGGAAAAACCGAGAACTCTCTCAAGGAAAAAAACCGATTTGGTGATGGGGAGTATTTTCAGTGAACAGTAAACAGTGAACTGAAAACTTACATCTGATAACTGATAACTGATTACTGATTACTGATTACTGATTACTGATTTGACATTTGGGCGGTGATTACGGTGAGATCGATCGCCCTTTCCCCCCTTCTGATTCTTAGGGGTAAAGATTGACCGATCCCGGCTTTTTCCACCATTTCCTGTAACTCAGCGCCATCGCTAACCGGTTGA
>NZ_JAPZSS010000072.1:0-9981 GCF_027532015.1 Microcystis sp. LE19-131.1A
ATTTACTCGTTCATCTCCTAATATAGCGAGACTGATAACTGGTTTCTGATACAAATCAAAGGCCCGATAGTTATAAATATACATCCTCTGAGGGAAATTTTCTTCGTACTGGCTTTGAATTTCAATATGAATCAAAATCCACACTTCTTCACCCCTGAGTAACCAGACTTTATAGAGTTTGTCAGCGAAACGTTTTTTTGTCTTTGCTGAAGCGGTAATCCGTTTAAGTTCTTTTTCTAGGGATTCGGGAATTTTTGTCCAATCAATCAATTGGTGAACTTCAGGAAAAAAGAAGTATAAAAACGCTTCAAAATACTCGGTTAATGCTTCTTTCCAGGGTTCATCATAATTGGCGGTTGTTTGGTTCATTTGAGTTGTCCGCTTACTCTTAGGGGTGAAGCGCGATAGCGTAACGCACCGATTTAATAATAGAGGTGGTGGTGGTAATCTGGGGATTTTGTGGTAAAAAAGCGGATATTTGTTCGATTCCGTCTTGATTGGGAGAGAGAATAACCGTGGCGACTTCTGGAATTACCCCAGCTTGGAGACTTTGATAATCGCTAACACCAGCATCGAGGAAAACTACGGTAGCGGTTAAACGCTGATTTCTCGCACTATTCACCCGATTAGCTTGACTCAAGCCATCAGATTGAGCAAAATTGAACAAAGCATCGTCAACAGCAGGAAAGCTCGGCAAGAGGGTAGAAGTCATGACGCTGACCGCAAAAGATTAATGGGACTATTTTATGCAAAGAATCCCGAATTTTTCAATACCCCTGTAACAGAAATTAATATTTATTACAAGAAAACGGGTTTCTTGAGACAGTCGGGAAAACTATATATAGCAGTTTTCAGTCTGCTGAGGTACAAGAGTTATGGGTTTTAGGCAAGAGGTAAAAGGGAAGAAAAATAGGTGTACCTCACTAGCTTAGGAAACGCTATATTCATAATTTATCATTCATAATTCATCATTCCCACGGGAGCATTTTTGGCGATTAATCCTGTTCCTCTAGCCATTTTTGCCAGAGATCTGGACGACGTTCCTTAGTGCGATCGAGTTGTTGTTGATAGCGCCAATCAGCGATATCCTGATGATTACCCGATCGCAAAACCGGCGGCACTTGCCAACTGCGAAAGACCGGCGGCCGGGTATATTGGGGATAATCCAATAAACCTGCCTCAAAACTCTCCAATTTCAACGATTCTGCCTTACCTACCGTCCCGGGTAACAACCGCGTCACCCCGTTAATAATCGCTAAAGCCGGGATTTCCCCACAAGTTAGGACAAAATCCCCTAAAGATACCTCTCTAGTCACCAAATGCTCACAAACCCGCTCATCTACCCCTTCATAATGGCCACAGATGAGAATTAACTGCTGATAACTACTGGCCCAAGTTTTCAGTAAAGCTTGATTGAGAGGTTCCCCCTGGGGAGTCATCAGCACGATCTCCCGGGGTGGTAAAGTTTCTAAAGACTCGATCGCCTCAAAAATTGGCTCTGGTTTTAATAACATTCCCACACCACCACCGTAGGGTTCATCATCGACGCGACGGTGTTTATCGTGGGCAAAATCCCGGAGATTGACCAAATTTACCCTAGCGATGTCGCGTTCGAGAGCTTTTGCCAACAACCCCGACCGCAGCGGTGAAGTAAAAAAATCGGGAAAGAGAGTAATAATGTCAAACTGCACGGGGAAAATTAAGGCCTAGACTGGGATAGTGTTTAATGTATCATTTTGTCACGGTTCGATCGGTTAAAATCTTGCTAATTTGGCGCTAGTCTATCTCAATAACATGATAGACTATCCTGTACTGTCTAGGGGTTTTTCTGGCTCTAGCTTGAGTGATCGAAGTCTAGCCTAGACTAAAAGTTAACTAACAGTCCGTCATTGCCAGTGGATCGAAGAAAATTGCTAAAATCGCCTCTACTATTGCTTGATGTCCCGAAAAATATTCCTAAACCGCATTTTTTTCCATCAACCGTTCAGGGAAAATAAGATCAAGATACCTGTCCATCTTCCCGAAAAACCTTCCATCCCTAAAAATGTCTATTCGTTCAGTGACATGATCATCGAGCTAGAAACCCAACACCACCAAAATCCTACCCCCGTATCTCTCAAAACGGCGATTTTAGTCATTGGAGGTGCCGAGGATAAAGTCCACGGTAAAGAGATACTGCATACCTTTTGGAATCGCGCTGGGGGTAGCGAAGCAGTGATCGCTATTGTTCCCTCCGCTTCCAGAGAACCGGTTCTAATCGGCGATCGCTATCAGAAGATTTTCGAGGAAATGGGGGCAAAATACGTCAAAGTTATCGATATTCGTGATCGCGTACAGGGAGAAGACCCCCAATTTCAAGCCTACATCGAAGAGTGTACAGGTGTATTTATGACCGGAGGCGACCAGCTGCGTTTATGCGGTTTGCTCTCCGATACTCCCCTGATGGAAAGAATCAGACAAAGAGTGCAACAGGGAGAATTAACCCTGGCCGGAACTAGCGCCGGGGCCGCCGTTATGGGTCATCACATGATTGCCGGGGGCAGCAGTGGGGAAGCACCCAATCGGGCCCTAGTGGATATGGCCATGGGATTAGGTCTCATTCCTGAAGTCATTGTCGATCAACACTTCCACAATCGCAACCGCATGGCTCGGTTAATGAGCGCTATCTCCGGTTATCCTGAACGTTTAGGAATTGGCATTGATGAGGATACCTGCGCTATGTTTGAACGGGATGGCACGATGACAGTAATCGGCTGCGGTACAGTGACGGTAATTAATGCTAGGGAAATGTCCCACACCAACCACCATCACGTCACCGCTAACGAACCCCTGAGTCTGCATAATCTGCGGGTACATATTCTGGCCTACGGTGATGGCTATCATCTCAAAAAACAGCAAGTGATCCCTAAATTGGGGTAAAAAAACTCCTGAAAAACTGTTCACGATGAACAGTTTACCGCTCTCAGAAAACCAGACAATAAACAACGGCTTCTTTGTGCTTCTCAACAGCGAACACCAGCATCATGAAAATTCTCAGAACCCAAACCCTGCGCGGTCCCAACTACTGGAGTATTCGTCGCGACAAGCTCATTGTTATGCGTCTGGATCTCGAAGATCTCGCAGAGAAGCCATCGAATGAAATCCCCGGCTTTTACGAGGGATTAATCGACGTTCTCCCCAGTTTAGTCGAACATTACTGCTCCCCCGGTTATCGCGGCGGTTTCTTTGAACGAGTCCGCACTGGCACTTATATGGGCCACATCATTGAACATATCGCCCTAGAATTGCAGGAATTGGCAGGAACTCCCGTCGGGTTTGGTCGCACTAGAAGCACCTCCACCCCCGGAGTCTATAACGTGGTATTTGAGTACGTTGACGAGCAAGCGGGACGTTATGCGGGTCGAGCTGCCGTGCGTTTGTGTCAATCGATTGTCGATACGGGAACCTATCCTAAGCAAGAATTAGCCCAAGATTTAGCCGATTTACGCGATTTATGCAATAATGCCTCCCTCGGTCCGAGTACAGAAACCATCGTCAAAGAAGCACAAGCTAGAAATATTCCCTGGTTACTCCTGAGCGCTCGTGCCATGGTGCAATTGGGCTATGGCGTTCACCAAAAGCGCATTCAAGCCACTTTAAGCAGTTTTTCGGGGATTTTAGCCGTTGAGTTGGCCTGTGACAAGGAAGGCACAAAAACTATCCTCAAGGATGGTGGGATTCCAGTCCCCCGGGGTACGGTGATTCAATACTTGGATGAGTTGTCAGCGGCAATCGAGGAAGTGGGAGGGTTTCCCATCGTGATTAAACCCCTCGATGGCAACCACGGCCGGGGCATCAGCATCGATGTTAAAACTCAACAGGAAGCAGAGGAAGCCTATGATCTAGCCAGTGCCGCCTCGAAAACCCGCAGCGTGATCGTAGAAAGGTATTATAAAGGCAGTGATCACCGAATTTTAGTCATAAATGGTAAAGTCGCCGCCGTGGCCGAACGGATTCCCGCTCACGTCGTCGGTGATGGGCGCTCAACTGTAGAAGAATTAATCGAAATTATTAATCAAGATCCCAACCGGGGTGACGGTCATGCCAACGTTTTAACTAAAATAACTATTGACAAAACCGCCCTTAATGTGCTAGAGAAACAGGGCTATGAATTAACCAGCATTTTAGCCCACGGAGAGATCGCCTATCTGCGGGCCACGGCTAATTTAAGCACCGGCGGCATCGCCGTGGATCGTACCGACGAAATTCACCCCGAAAACGTCTGGATCGCCCAAAGAGTGGCAAAATTGATCGGTTTAGACATTGCCGGGATCGATGTGGTGACAGAGGATATCCGCAAACCCCTGAAAGAAGTGGACGGGGTAATCGTAGAAGTCAACGCCGCCCCCGGTTTTCGGATGCACGTCGCCCCCAGTCGCGGTTTACCCCGCAATATCGCCGCCCCAGTTATCGATATGTTATTCCCCCCCGGGACTCCCAGTCGCGTGCCAATTCTGGCCATTACGGGAACTAACGGCAAAACCACCACTAGCCGCTTAATTTCTCATATTTGCCGACAAACGGGGAAAGTAGTCGGATTTACCACGACGGACGGCGTGTATATCGATGATTATCTGGTAGAAAAGGGCGATAACACCGGTCCCTACAGCGCCAGTATGATTTTGAAGGATCCCACAGTCGAGATTGCCGTGCTAGAAACGGCCCGGGGTGGTATCCTGCGATCGGGTTTAGCCTTTAATCAGTGCGATGTGGGGGTGGTGTTAAATGTGGCCGCCGACCATTTGGGTATCGGTGATATCGACACCATCGAACAGATGGCGAAAGTAAAAAGCGTTATTGCCGAGGTGGTTAGCGCCGAGGGTTACGCGGTTTTAAATGCCGATGATCCCTTGACCGTTAGTATGGCCGAAAAAGTCAAGGGAAGAGTCGCTTATTTTTCCATGAGTCCCGATAACCCGATTATTCACGACCATATCCGTCGCGGTGGCATGGCCGCCATCTATGAGAATGGCTATCTGTCGATTCTAGAGGGAGAATGGACGCTGAGAATCGAGGAAGCGGTTAATATTCCCGTGACTATGCAGGGAATGGCTCCTTTTATGATTGCTAACGCCTTGGCCGCCTGTTTGGCCACTTTTGTGCATGGTATCGATATCGAGTTAATTCGCCAAGGGGTGCGGACTTTTAAACCTTCCGTGGCCCAGACCCCCGGTAGGATGAACCTGTTTGACTTGGGACACCATCACGCTTTAATCGATTATGCCCATAATCCCGCCGGATACGAAGCCGTCGGCGGTTTTGTCGGCAATTGGTCCGGCGAAAAAGTCGGCGTGGTTGGGGGACCGGGCGATCGACGGGATGATGATTTAATTTTATTAGGGAAATTATCGGCGCTTATGTTCGATCGAATTATTGTTAAGGAAGATAACGATACTCGCGGTCGCCGCCGGGGGGAAGTGGCCGATTTAATTCTCCGGGGAATTAGCGAAGAAAATGGCAGTTTGCGTCCGGAAGTTATTCTCGATGAAACGGAAGCTTTAGAGAAGGCTTTAAGCACGGTTTCTGAGGGTGGTTTAGTGGTAATTTTCCCGGAAAGTGTCACCCAGGCGATCGATTTGATCGAGAAACATCGACCCCTGACCGATAATCAGGGTTAGAAGTTAGGATATTCTGCCTATAGAGTCACTTCTAGCCCGATGGTGTTCCCCTGTCTAGGCAATGGTTGATCTACAATGATTATTGTAGGCTTTCATCGAAGGAATAATAATATTGATGCAGTTATTCACCATCGGTCACTCTAATCATGAAATTGCCTCATTTATGCTTCTACTTAAGAAGCATAATATAACTGCCCTTGCTGATGTTCGTTCTCATCCTTATAGCCGATTTCTCAAGCATTTTAATCAGTCAATATTGTCAAATGCTTTAAAAAGTGAAGGCATTTACTATGTGTTTTTGGGCAAGGAATTAGGAGCCAGACCGAGCAGCGAAGAATGTTATGTCAATGGTAAGGCTTTATACGAAAAAATTGCTAAAACATCTGCTTTTAATCATGGAATTGAACGAATTTTACAGGGAGTGAAAAAACATCGAATTGCCCTTATGTGTGCGGAGAAAGACCCGATTGAATGTCATAGAGCGATTCTGGTTTGTCAACATCTACGTCATTGCGATTTAGATATTTATCATATTCTCAAAAATGGTGACTTGGAATCTCATGACCATCTGGAAGAAAGAATGCTGTTTAAACATAGTTTGACAGATTTTTCAGCAAGTAGTCAAAAAGAAATTCAGCTTTCTTTATTTGTCGAGCCAAATAGCAATCTTCTCACAAAAGCAGAATGTTTGGAGAAAGCTTATAAGCTTCAGGGTGATGCAATTGCTTATATAGAAACAAGTGGTAATTATGATGAACAGGACAATCAATCTCTTTACAATCGGCTTTACTCAAAAGACTGCACAGAAGTTCTTTGATGACTTACAAAAAGCTGGCGTTAAGAGAGTTATAGATACTCGTTTAAATAATGTTTCCCAATTAGCAGGATTTAGTAAAAAAGCTGACCTAGAATATTTTTTAAAAGTCATCGGTGGAATTGAATATGTTCATGTTTTAGACTTAGCTCCAACTCAAGATATTCTTGATGAATATAAAAAGAAAAAAGTTGATTGGACAATATACGAACAAAAATTTAGACAACTTATTAGTAGCCGCAGGATTGAAACAAAAGTTTCTCCAGATGTAATTAATAACGCTTGTTTACTCTGTAGTGAGGCAAAACCTCATAATTGTCACCGTCGTTTAGTGGCCGAATATTTAAAGGATAAATGGGGGAATGTCAATATATGTCATCTCTGAAAAAAATTGTCTGTCTTGCTAATTCATGGAAATTAAATGAACGCTGTATCGCTGGAATTGATATTAGTTCAGGAAATTGGGTTCGTCCTGTGTGTGATTCTCTTTATCCAGAAGATGGCAGGGTTCCACGATCAGTTAGACTAATTTCTGGTAAAGAACCAAAAGTTTTAGATATTCTCGAAATTCCCCTTGCTGATACTGGCAATGATTTTGGGTTTGAATCGGAAAATCTTTCCGTTTTACCCGGTGAATGGAAATGTGTAGGTAGATTCAATATCAATGATTTGGGAAAGCACTGTAGAACCCCTACAAAAATACTGCACAATTCAATTAAATATGTTAATCCTTCTTATTTGAAAAATCTTAATTTCAATCAACGTTATACTCTCCAGTTGATTCAAGTGCAGAGTTTTAGAGTATATCAAAAAGAAAATTCAAAGGGAAATTTTGAGTGGCGTGGCACAATTACAACGGCGAATGGTAACAGTTTGACAGAAGCAAAGATAACTGATCCCGTATTTGTCGAGAAATTAAATACAGGCTATCAACCTCAGCAAAACTGTTTTGTTACCGTCAGTCTTAGTCTGCCTTGGATCTCTTCGGCAAATTGGGAAGGAGAAGCTCCCTGCTGGAAATTAATAGCAGGTGTGATTGAATTATAGGAATTACGGCTAGACAACTTTTTTATAGGTTGTTGGCTCGAAAAAATCTCTGTTGGTGAAATTTTTAGAGCTATGAACAGTTGAGTTTAACAGACTGAAGTGGGCGAGGTAAATTTAGCATAAATGCTGGAGCGATCAAGGGAAAATAAGGCTCTTCTCAACTTTGTGTGATAAGTTTAACTTATATAGTAGCGATCGATCTTTGTGTCCTCTGTGTTTCTGTGGTTCCTTCCACTCCCTCGCCCGCAAGACTGTATCTTAGAATACGCTTTACCCACCAAATCCAAAAGAACCCCATTTCCCTATCCTTGTCAATTGTGTATCAAAGCAGCTTGACATCCATATCTTGATAAAGTTATCAAAGTTACTCTGGTTTGAGACTATCTAAAATTAATTGTATATCTAAATCAAGAGCTTGAGCAATTTGTTCGATCGTTAATCCTAATCCTATTAGTTTGGGAACAGTTTCTAGTTTTGCTTTAATAACATTGTTTTCAGTTTTATAAATATTATAATTTTCCATTTCTCGATTATTAGAAGGGTTATGACAAAAAGTAACCTGATCAATTTTTACAGAATTTACTATGTTATTGGTACTACTCGTGGTAATAAATCTTTCAATTGCTGATCGAACAGTTGATTTATTTAATTCTTCCCCTAACACTTCCGAAAGAATGCGCCAAAGTTCATAGGCTTTATCTCTGGCATGACCTTCAGAACAATTATATTTTTCTGCTATTTTTGCATATTTCTGACCATCAAAAACGTTCTTTAAAATCCCTAATTGCAATGTATCGAGATGCTTTCCCGTGTGGTCAAAAACCAGATTATCAATAAGTGAGAAGACTTCTTGGGTATCCATGGGAGTATTGTTAAGATTTGGAGACACAATACCGTCATTATCCGTTATTTTCCGATATTTGTAAACATAGTTAACAAAACCTCCGACAATATCCGTTTTTTTCCGTCTTGAAAATTCTAAGATTGATCAATTAGCATATCCATAATAAGGCGGTTCTTAAAGCCTAATAAACTCTATTATGAGGATTAACATTATATGAGCGTTCACTTACCCCATGAAATAACTCACCATGCCTCCCACGCCTTTCTACATTCTATGATAGAAAATCCCGTAGGTACAACACTAGGATTAGCAGCAGGAATAGGGGTTGCAGTGGTAGCTGCGCCGGTAGCAGTACCAGCGGCAGCGGCTATTGGTGCTGTTACAAGTGCATTAGGAGTTAGCGCAGGTACCGCTGCTGCTATAACTGCCACTGCAGGCAGTGCCTCATTACTTGGTGCTACAGTTGGTGGTAGTCTATTGGGAGGGGCTGTTGAGGGTCAACTCAAGAAGAAACATTAATTTAAGCAATATTGTCAGCAATTCTCATTTTGAAACGATTTTGCGTTGTTTCAGCGATCTAGAGATTCGTTAAGAATTATTAACCCCTCTAGGTGCAAGGGTTTTAATGTCATGAAACCTTAAAATGAGAATTGCTGCAATATTGTAGATTAATTCTTTAAAGGTGCATTAACGCAGTCTAATGCGCCTTGTTTTCATATCTTATGTATCTGTAGCGAAATAACTCTTACAAGTGGCTTGTTAAAGCCTTTAGCCCAGACTCTTGAAAAATGGCTTAAATTCATTTTAAATAGGTTGTTATAAACTTACTACTGTTGCTGTTCCTTTTGTTACTGTTGCCAAAACTTCTAAAACTTTAGGGACCAAAGGCTTTAAATCAGCCAAACGATTTGATTGTGATTGTAAAATAATAATAGCTAGATTAAACTGCGGTAAATTTTGCTCAAACGGCAAATTCTTATCCACTGTAATAAAAATATCAAATTCTTGTGAAGCTAAACCTAACAGTTGACCATTCTTGATCCCAGTCCATCCCATTTGCGGAACAGTTTTGATATTATAACCTGTAAACTCCCTCATTAATCTTCGGTCAATACATTCATCTAAAAGAAGCCTCATTTCACGCTACCCTATCAATAAGCTCTTTTTCAAATTCTGCAAGTAAGCTAATAACTTGTTCTCTTGTTACCGTTGGAAAACCCTCTAAAAAATCATCAATTGATTCTCCTGCTTTAAGATAATCAAAAAGTGTTTGTATCGGAACTCTAGTACCTGAAAAAACAGGAACACCACTCATAGTTTCAGGAGATACATGGATAAGAGGCGAATATTTAGCCATTTTGATTACCTTCTTAGCTTCTACAGAGTAGATTAACCCAGAGCAATACGTCTTGTCTTCATATTCTAGCCTAGATTCTTGAAAAATGGGTTAAACTGATGCTAAATAGGGTTTGCTGACAAAGTACGGGCGAAGCATTCGGGCAATAACCTATCGGTGAAACCGTAGATTTTTTATCCGAATGCTTCGCCCCTACAGGACGCGGGCCGATGAAGACGCAAGGTTTTGAAGCACGATTCTCTCAAAATCTTGCACCTGTTTC
>NZ_JAPZSS010000090.1:0-2471 GCF_027532015.1 Microcystis sp. LE19-131.1A
TATAAAAGTTTATGCTGCTATTTTTTTTCGGAAAAATAGGTTGTAATGGGAGACTCTTTGTTTTCCTAGACAAAAATAATTACTTTTTCAAAAAAACACTTTTCTATTTTTTTGTTGGGTATTTTATTCTCTGGAAGTCCCCTAACAGGAGAAACCATGTCCGAATCTGTGGAAACCCAAGCAACAGTAGAAGCATCAGGCTGTGGCTGCGGTGGTACGCCCGAAACCACTGAGGCTCAACGCCAAAATCTCGAACTGAGTGCCGCAACTAGCGCACCAGTAATCCCCGTCGCCCCAATTCCCAACCCTGTCATCACCTCTCAAGGAGTACCCATGCCCGAAACTACCAATAAACCCGTTACCCCTAGCCAAGCTGCTGAACCCGCTGGCGGCATCGTCTATGCCATTGGCACCTTGGGCTATGACTTCGGCTCCGAAGCCCGTCGGGACACATTTAAACAACTGATGCCCACCACCGTAATTGGTGGTATTGAAGTTCCCTCTAATCCCTACGATGCCCGTCAGATGGTGGATTACCTGGCTGACAACCTCTCGGAGGCTAAATCCTTAATTTGGACCCTGAACCTGGAACTTACGCCAATTTACGCCATTGAACCCCTTGGCTCTTTTTCCCGCGAAGTTTATGCGGCTTTACAGGAACTTCTTTCGGGACAAGTACAAGCAGAAGACAGCCCCGAATATATCGAGCGTGTCAGTATTCCTGGACGGATTACTGGACGAACAGTACGCCTGTTCTCAGGACAAGTTGTTCCCGTCATTGAACCGGATAGCCCCCGGGGAATTTATGGTTGGCACATCAATACTTTAGTCAGTGCGGCAATCGAAGCTGTTGGTGCAGAACAAACAGAAGCCCAAGAAAGCCAAATGCGCCGCACTTTGAGTAGTTTCCTCAACCGCATCTACTACGATTTACGCAATTTAGGGCAAACTTCCCAAGACCGCGCCCTCAATTTTGCTGCGACTAACGCTTTCCAAGCAGCGCAAACTTTCTCTGAGGCTGTGGGTGCGGGGATGGAACTCGACAGTATTAACGTTTCTAAGAGTCCTTTCTGTCGGCTGGATAGCGATTGTTGGGACGTACAGTTAAAATTCTTCGACCCGGAAAATAGCCGCCGCGCTCGTAAAATCTTCCGGTTTACAATAGATGTGAGTGACTTAATTCCTGTTACTTTGGGCGAAGTTCGTTCCTGGTCTTCTCCCTATTAGTCCTCTCCCCTGCGCTGACTTCTGACTTCAAGTACAGGCGAAGCATTCGGATAGGAAATCTAAGGTTTCAGCGATAGGTTATGCCCGAATGCTTCGCCCCTACCCCCATTATTTACCCCAAAACAACCGTGAGACTTCCCAAACAATCTGCTCCCGTCAAACGACCCCATTTTATTCATCCCCATGAATGCGTCGATATTGTTCATGGAGATGGCGAAGACTTGGTATCTATCTTAGTTAAGTTAGTTCATGGAGCTAACTACAATGATCCGGCTCAGTTTCAATACCCTCACTATGGCTATCTGAAAATGTCCTCTTTTGGCGGTTTTCGTTATTAGTATCGACTTCTAAAACCTAGTAAAAAACACTGGAGGAAATCAAACAATGGCTAGTAAACCTAAAGGTGCGCCAGAATCAACACCCGCTGCTGCGAATGTTGACCAACCAACCACGGAAAAACCCAAGATTGAGCAACCAGAAACAACTCAACCTAAAGTTAAATACGTTCCCGCCACTGGTTTAGAAGATTACGGACGCTGGAAAACCATGTTCAAAGACCGCAAAGCGAATCCCAATGATCCGCCTTTTCGTCGGGGTCGCATCTGGTGTTAGACTTTGTCCATTTTTCCTGCGAAACTTTGTCTATTTTTCCCGCAAACAAATTGTTTAAAGTTGACAATAGTTAACAGAAAACTCTTGACAAGGATAGTGTAAAGCTTTTAGTGTTATTGACAACTACCTTTGGAGTAACTTACGATGAAAACCCTAAAACTGACCCCTCGCATTACCGCCCCGGTTCAACAAGACAATATCACTACCGTTCCTAGTGATGGTAATGTGATCACCCCTGCTACCTTCTGTGATTTAGCCACCAAGCAATGTTATCCCTTTGCGGGTGACGACGCAGTGTAATTTGTTCTTGCTGGCATTAGTCATTAGGTAGGCAGTCTTTTTTTACATGGATTGTTCGTGCTTGCCTACCTGACAAAACGACTACTCTTCAGGTTCTATCCCCAAGGCCCTTAACTGTTCCGCTAGGCGATCGGCTCGTTGTCGTTCCTGTTGAGTAGATTCCTGGGAAGTTAACAACAAGTTACCTTCCGCATCCCACCAGCGAAGCCAGGGAAAGAACTGATTTTGGTATTCCCCTTGCCAAATTCCTAACTCTACCTTTAAAGGAACAATGGGATAATGACCGCGCTGATTAGGAGTCATTTTTTGGTAACGGCCATTAACTAACTGGT
>NZ_JAPZSS010000237.1:0-11530 GCF_027532015.1 Microcystis sp. LE19-131.1A
TCCTGTTTTCTCCCCTTTGCTATTAATAAAAGTTATATTTTCTCTGAATTATCTCAACAAAAACTTATCTTCTCAATCGGCTTGAATAATCAATTATCTTTCTCCTGCTGCCCCCTTACTTTTTCAGCAAGCCCTAATTAAATTGAAGATAAATCCCCCCTTGATAAGGGGGGTGTTTGATAATTTTTAACACCTACCTACTTAAATTAATCTTGAATATTTAATTAATCTTTCATGGATTAATAAGGTACGGTTCTAAACTCCACGCAATTATTACTAGGATTATAGAGAGTGTAAACTGCTTTATTTAATTCTTTACCAACGCTACCAACCCCAATTAAACGCTTATCTTGAATCGTCAAAGTTTGACTTGGTTGCCGTTTATCTAAAGTAGTAACAGTGCTAGTTAAATTAGCGGACTGTAAAGAATAATCAAAAACTTTTCCTGCACGACCACAAAATAGATTATTAACTCCCACCCGTTGCAGTCGATCTAAAATTTGCCATGGGGGAGTATCGGGGGTTAATTCTTCACTAACACTGACAGTGCTGCCATGAATTAATAAACAATCCAACTCGACAAAACCAAAATCGAGATTTCGTAACCATTGCACCGTTTCTAAAGAAACTGCGTCCCAGAGTTGTTTAGTGCTGTCAATTCCATGTTTATCAATTAATTCCGTCGGTTCTCCTGTTGCTCCCAAACTGTGTAAAATCAGACATTGTTCTTCCCACCATCCCCGACAAACCTGCGGATATAAGTTATTTTTAGTGGGATAACGTATTTGTTCTACCAGCATTTCACTATCGGGATTAACACCGATAAAATCTCCTAAAATATATAAATTTTCTACAGTAACTGACCGTTGCTGAATATCTGCTAAGACCGCTTGATAGGCTGGTAAATTGCCTTGAATACCGCTTAAAATTGCCCACATAATTTCTTGAGTTATCACAAATTAACGTTCGCAAACATGAGTCGGATCATCGGCTTTTTCCGCATATTCTAGACCCTTAGCCAATCGCCAAGCGAAAATAGGAGGTAAACCCGATGCTAAAATAGCCTGACAGGTTTCCTGATAGTTATAGGCCACTTCTCGCAGTTGTACCGCTGCCGTTTCTCGATCGTAAATCACATAGGTGGCATTTGGACGACCGTGACGCGGTTCTCCCACCGATCCCACGTTGATGATACGTTTAACCGGTGTGGTAAATTGCCGCGACTGTTCCCCATCGGGTTGATACACTTTTATTTGCAAGCTTCCCGCGTCGAGAGTGCGAATGTAGGGGATGTGGGTATGTCCACAGAATAAAACCTCTGTATCTACCGATAAAACCCGTTCTAAAGCCGTAAAAGCGTCCATTTCGGCTAAAAGATACTCATGGTTACTTTGGGGACTACCATGGACAAAACAGAGGTGATCTAGCTTAAAAATTTCGGGCAGTTTTGACAAATAATTACGGTTTTCTGGGGTGATTATTTGATTTGTCCACTCATGAGCTAATCTACCGCGTTTTTCTGCTAAAAGCGACGGATAACTGCACTCACAGGCATTTAATCCCTCAACGATATCCTCATCCCAACACCCTTGTACCGTGGTAATCCCCAGTTGACGGATTTTTTCCACCACTTGGTTAGGATGGGGTCCGTACCCAACTAAATCCCCTAAACAGTAGATTTCTTGACAACCCTGTTGGTCTAAATCTTCCAAAACAGCATTAAAAGCGGGCATATTGCCATGAATACAGGATAAAACGGCTATTTTCATCAGATTAACTCCATTTCTGGCTCTAAAGATTCTTGAAATTGTTGTTGATAATAAAAAAGTGCCTCATCGGACAGACAACAATCACTCAGGGTATCGGCAATTGTCGGTTTATCGAGATTGCGACCGACGATTTCAATCCCACTGAAGCGATTCGGTCTCCCATCGAGATTTAAGGGGAAATTTAAGCTTTGAAAGTCTTTTTCTGGCCATTCATCCATAAATTCCCCATAAATACACTGACCGTCGATGATATCGAAGATACTTTTAACCCGCAGCACTTCCCCATAGGCCCCTTGGGTTAATTCTGTCCAAAAGGTGGTTAAACTGGAAAAATCGAGGATTTCTCCCGTTAAAACGGCTCTATAAATCTGTATTTCTCGTTTTTTTAACCATTGATCACCTTTTATGGTTGTTTTGACGGGACTGATGACTATTTCATCGACGGGAACTTGTCCTTCGGGGATTTCTCCGTCTGGAGACGTAATCGCTACCCGATGACAATTGAGGGGTTTTAGAAAGCTTTCGAGGGATTGCGTGTCTAAATGCCATGGTACTTCCATATAGATCGTGTTTTCCATGGATAAACTGCTCAAAAGGTCTTCTTCTTCCCTGGAAATAGAGGACAACTGGGGAAAGTCACTCTGTAAAGTGAGATGATCAATGGGAAAAGTTTCCGTCTGGGGACTAAAATATAGACTTGGCTGCTTGCTTTGGGCGATTTGTTGGCGAATCCAATGGGTTTTTCCCGCAGCTATACCCCCCGTCACCACGATAATCATTTTGCTCCTTCTTTATTGTGGTAATGATAATCATTCTAGCATAAGTCAGATTGGGGCAAGTAATCTTCCTTAACCAATCCTCTAGACTTAGTAAGGTTATTTTGGGAAAAATTGGCGGTTTCTTGGGATATTAATCATGGTTATGGCTCTTTTCTCTAGGATACCATTGGCTTTGTCCATCGGGTAAATCAACTAAGATAATTCCCCTCGTTTTTAATTGTTCCCTTAATCGATCGCCGCTTCCGTAAAGTGCAAGGGTTTGCGATAATGAACTTAGAGAACAAAGAGATGTAAACCATTGGATCGAGGGTTCGTTAAATTTTAAAGTTTTTATCCATAAATTATTAGAGTTCTTGCATAATTAATTTTTGAGAGTTCAAAAACGACAAAAATAAGGATTAAATGGCATAAAATCTGTAAATAGACCATTTAATTGATTATTATTCATTCTTAATTCTCCTGACTACTGACTACTGGCTCCTGACTCCTAACCCTGACAACGATTTTTGATTTCTGCAAGAGGTCTATTCATAGTTTGTGCTTTTTAATTTTTTGAGAACTAGCCAAGCATTCGTTTAGTTGTGTCAAGATTTCCTCTTTATTTAAATTTCTGCCGATAAAAACTAACTGATTCTGAGGAGATGTATCCCATTCTACCGCTTGCAGATCGTAACGAAGACCGCTCAATTGAAAAATATGTTTTAAATCGCTTTGTTGAAACCAGAGAATCCCTTTAGCTCGAAAAACATTTATCGGCATTTTTTCCGTGAGAAAAGGTTCAAATTTATCTAGATTAAATGGTTTATCGCTAACAAAGGAGACAAAATTAAAGTCTTCAGGAGATTGATTATCACTGGAGCTTTGGCGATTTTTTTGAAAGTCTCTCAACTGGACTTTATACAATTCTTCTTTAGTTAAAACTAGATCTAACAATAAACCCAAAGGAACCTGACCATAACTACTTTTTAGGAGTCTTATACCCTCTTTTTCTCGACGAATAAACTTTTCTAAATCATCTAATTTCTTGGAACTGACTCTATCTATTTTATTGAGAATTACCACGTCACCATAACGAATTTGACTAAGGGCAATATTACTATCAAAATGATCGGCAGTAAAGGTTTCAGAATCCACGAGGGTAATAATAGAATCTAAGCGAGTCAGATATTTTAACTCCGTGGCTAGGAAAGTGAGGATAATTGGCAAAGGATCGGCTAATCCTGTGGTTTCAATAATTAGATAGTCCACGGGTATTTCTTTTTCTAAGACCTGATAGACTGTCTCAATTAAACTATCATTAATCGTACAACAAATACAGCCATTACTCAATTCTACCATATCTTCATCGATGGAAACAAGCAATTGAGAATCAATATTAATATCCCCAAACTCATTGACTAAGACGGCAACTTTTAACCCTTCTTTATTGTCAAGAATATGATTGAGTAAGGTGGTTTTTCCACTCCCTAAAAAACCAGTAATAATCGTCACAGGCATTCCTGATTTAGGCAAGCAAGGGAGGGAATCGGAGAGGGGAATTATCAAAGAACTCATGGCAGCTAACCCACTTGTAAGTTAATTAATTGGCAGAAAATAGGCTTTTCTCAACCCTGTTAAATTCGTCTGGAAGGGATCGATATCCACTATTGCCGGTTTATACAAAAGCTTCAGAGATTAGTTTTAGATAGGATCGCCGTTTGCATTTTTTCTAATAAATCTGCCAGCGTCATCGAACCTAAATCACCCCCTTGTCGAGTGCGAACACTTAGAGTTTTACTGCTAACTTCTCGTTTTCCAATCACAGCTAAGACAGGGATTTTTTCTAGTTCTCCTGTACGAATTTGTTTGCCTAAACGCTCACCACTTTTATCGATTTCCACTCGATAACCAGCTTGTTTTAACTGCACTGCTATCTCTAAAGCATAATGCTGCTGTTCATCACTAACGGGTAATAAACGGACTTGAATAGGTGCTAACCAGAGAGGAAAATCTCCCGCATAATTCTCGATTAAAATACCAAAAAATCTTTCCAAAGAGCCAAAAATAGCTCGATGAATCATAATCGGTCTTTCCCGAGTACCATCCCTAGCGACATATTGCATATCAAAGCGTTCTGGCAAGTTAAAATCGACCTGAATCGTGGAACATTGCCACATTCTACCGATCGCATCTTGAATTTTTATATCAATTTTGGGACCATAAAAAGCCCCACCTCCCTGATCCTCAATATAATCCCACTTTTTAGCATTTAAGGCCTCAATTAGAGCCGCCGTTGCCAATTCCCAAACACTATCGCTACCCACGGATTTACTGGGGCGAGTCGATAAATTTATCTGATAATTAGTAAAGCCAAAATCGGAGAGAATTTTCTCGGTTAAGTTCAAAACTCCTAGAATCTCTGCGGCAATTTGTTCGGGTAAACAGAAAATATGAGCATCATCTTGGGTAAAACCTCGCACCCGCATTAATCCGTGTAAAACCCCCGAGCGCTCGTAACGATAAACTGTGCCTAATTCTGCCCATCTTAGGGGAAATTCTCGATAGGAATGCAGGTCATTTTGATAGGTTAAAACATGAAAAGGACAATTCATCGGCTTAATTTGATAGCTTTGCTGTTCTAACTCGATCGCCTCAAACATATTGTCGCGATAAAAGTCCCAATGTCCAGAAGTTTTCCACAGATCTAAATTAGCTAGATGGGGAGTATAAAGAAATTGATAACCCGCTTCTAAATGAGCTTGGCGCCAATAATCTTCGATTAAATAACGCATTGTTGCACCCCGGGGATGCCAAAAAACTAAACCGCCACCGGCATCTTCTTGGATGCTAAATAATTTTAATTGTTGTCCCAATTTGCGATGATCTCGTCGCTGCGCTTCTTCTTTTTGTTGGAGATAATTTTGTAATTCTGCGGGGGTTTGCCAAGCTGTGCCGTAAATTCGCTGTAATTGCGGCTGTTTTTCATCTCCTTGCCAATAAGCACCCGCTACACTCTCCAAGACGAAAGCATCGGGGTTAATTTCCCCCGTCGAGTTGAGATGGGGTCCCGCACACAGATCCCACCAAAATTCTTCCGGGGGAGAAACAGCGCCATCAATTAACGAGGGTTCTCGATCGCTCCGTCCTGCGTCCGGACTACCGATAAAATAACGGGTAATGGTTTCATCTGGGGGAATTCTCTCTAAAATTAACTTTTTGTAGGGTTGATTAAGGCGCTCGATTTCTGCGGTAATTTCGCTTCTTTCCAGCACTTCTCGGATAATTGGCAGGTTTTTCCCGATAATTCGCCCCATTTCTGCCGCTATTTTCTCCAAATCTTCGGGGGTAAAGGGTGTTGGGCGATCAAAATCGTAGTAAAATCCCGTTTCTGTCCAGGGACCAATAGCGACTTTGGTTTCAGGAAAGAGAGTTTGTACAGCCATCGCTAAGATATGGGCGCAAGTATGGCGTATTTTTACGATTTTTTGCGAATCTTCTTCGATAACGGAGCTTTCTGCTCGGGGGGACTTAATCTGATTGACCATTGCCAGCTAAAATGATAATGATTATCATCTTAGCAGAGGAGGGCTGATGTCTGAGAGAAAAATGCGCTCAAATCCTCTAGCGGCAAGCTCAACGCTGATAGCTTACCGCTCAAACTGGAAGTCTCCCTACTTTAAAAAGCAGGTATTATCGACGATATTCTCAACTTAACAGCCAGAATCCAGGTTATGATGACGAGAAAAGAAACTGAGAAAACAGGTTTCTTCAAGAAACCCATTTTCTGATTTTCCTGAATTTCTCGCTCAAAATCCCGACAATCGATCGCCTCTTCCGAAAAGGCACGCATTGGATGCACCGCACATTTCAAGCGATAATCTCCGGTACAAAAAACACAGCGACTACAGGGAATTCGATGCAGCTTTTGCAACTGCCGGCGCCCTTGGGCAACAGCAAGAAAAAGAGCAGTAAAAAAGAACAGCAGCGTTATCCAGATTGCGATCGGACAAAAGAGCGGTATTAGCCTTAACATAAATCTCGATTTTTGTCAATTAAGGAATAATTACAGTTTGCTCAGAAAGAAATTCCTGTGGAACTAGAGATCGCCAGAAACTAAAAATCTCTTGACTGACGCTGTAGGGGTGGGAATAGTGGAAAAAATAACGCCCTTTGTGACAACTCCAAATGCGATCGCCTGACTTTAACCAGGGTTGCCATCCCTGCAATAAATGCCGATCAATTACCGTATCGATATCTCCCCCACAGACTAACAGGGGTACGGGAACTGTCCCCGGGGGGAAATGGGCATTCTGATAGAGATTATGGGGAGAAAGGGACAACAATAAATCCTCTTCCAAGAGATAGCGATATTCTTGGGTTAAAGCGCAGGATTGATGACCAAAAAGATTGTGAACCGATTGATTGAGCAGAGTTTGACGAGAACAAGGCAGTAATTTTGATAGCACATAATAATGAGCTTGCCAATCGATTGCCGGATAGACTCCCACAGAGAGCAAAGTTAAGGATTTTACCCTTTCTGGATAACGACGCGCATACAGTAATCCTACTAATCCCCCCGTGCCGTGGCCGACTAAATGCAGCGGTCGATCGCATTGTTTCAGGTAATCTTGTAGTAATACCAAGGCAATATCAAGAGAAGCTGGCTCATCAAGAGATTGACAGTATTGCCAATCAGCGATCGCAACTTCCCGGGCTAAACAATCCAACACCAGGCGATCAAAACGGCGAAAACTGGGGTTAACATTAATCCAAACTGCATCAGGTAATCGAGACATAATAATCAAGGAGATAGGGAATGGGGAGATGGGGGATAGGGGATGGGGAGATGGGAGAAAAAAGCTGTCTCCTGTCTCCTGTCTCCTGATGGCCAACTAAACGCCAAATTCGCGCTTAAGTCCTGCGACCCAAGTTTTGATCCGTTGTTCAGTTAAATCGGATTGGTTGTCTTCATCCAGGGCTAAACCGACAAATTTGCCATTTTTTAAGGCTTTTGACTCGTTAAAGTCGTAACCGTCTGTGGGCCAGTAACCGACGGTTTTACCCCCCAGGGAGGCGATTTTTTCTTCCAGTATCCCCAGGGCATCCTGAAAGTTGTCCGCATAACCGATTTGATCCCCCATCCCAAAGTAAGCGACCTTTTTGGAGGCGAAATCAATGTCATCCAATTCATCGTAAAAACCCTCCCAATCGCTTTGTAATTCGCCGATATTCCAGGTGGGACAACCGATAATCAGGGCATCGTAGGGGGCAAAATCCTCGGTAGAAGCGGAGGAGATATCGTGTAATTCTACAATTGCCTCACCTCCAAATTCTTTCTGAATCATTTCCGCCACCGTTTCGGTTTTGCCGGTTTGCGTGCCAAAAAATAAGCCAATTTTTGCCATAAAATTTGTCCTTGTTGCGAAATAAGTGAGTTTAACTCTTAATTATCCTTGATAGGGAATAAAGCCCCTGATTACAGTTTTCTCTCTCTGAAACTGGCATTTCCTGCCGGCAAGAACTACAGTACCAATAAGAGCGAGAGCGTCCAATGTGATGCAGCAATTTGGTGTTACAACAGGCACAGTAAGGCATAAGGGACAGTTAGAAAGATTGATCAGCGGGGAAAATTAGGAAAATCGATAATTTATCCTAATCTTCCTTGAAAAAACTAGGCTTCTATCGCATTTAAGGCTTTTTCTACTCGTTTAAAGTCAAAACCCATCGCGCGTAAAGCGTGCCAGAGATGACCTTGTAAAAAGAAGAAAGCGAGGAAAAAGTGGGCATTAGCTAACCAACAACGCGCCGTATGCACTCCGAAGGGCAATTTCACCGTGTCGGCAAAGTAGGGAGCAATTCCTAACTTCACTTCTAAAATTGGCCCGTAAAATTCGACTGGATAAGCGAGGGTATTTACCCCACAGAAATAGGCGGCCACGAAACCAGCTAGGGCAATTCCGCCCAAAGAATAGGATAAAATGGCTTCTCCAGAGAAAATCAGCACATTTCTCGCCCATTTGAGCGGGGGAACGATAATATGCCAGATACCGCCCCCAATTAACATTAAACCGACGTAGATATGACCACCGACTAAATCTTCGAGATTGTCCACAGTAGCAAAGTGGGTTTGATAGCCATAGATAACCCAAGGATCGAGGGTTGGTTCACTAACGACTCGGACAGCGCCGATAGTTGCGTCGTATAATCCCCCCCAGTACATAGCTTTGGCCACTAATAATAATGCAGCTATACCTAAAAAGAGCAGGTGATGACCGAGAATAACTCCTAATTGTCGGGGTTCACTCCAATCGAAATGGAATTTTTTCCCCGGACCAGAGGAATCTTTCAGGGTTTCTGGGACTCTTAACAGGTGAAATAAGGCTCCTGCTCCCAAAACTGCCGAAGAAATCAGATGAATTGAGCCAATCACGAAAAAGGGATAGATATCGATGATTTGCCCCTTTTCTCCGACTCCAAAGCCTAAAGTGGCCAGGTGCGGCAGTAAAATTAAGCCCTGTTCTGCCATGGCTATATCGGGGCGATACTGGGAAATTTCAAATAAGGTGAAGGCTCCTGCCCAAAAAGCGATTAAAGCAGCTTGGGCAACGTGGGCAACGATAAATAAGCCTGATTTATCGGCAAAACGGGCATTTCCTGCCCACCAGTCGTACTTGATCTGAGGATTGTCGTAGGTCTGCATGGCATCTTTTAACGAAAATAGAACCAAGCTTATTGATAATAATATGCAATAAGCTTTAAGTCTTAGTCTAGAATAATTCTCAATAAAGTCAAGTTAAGAATTGTTACAGTTGCTCGGTATCCTTTGATACATTAGTATTTTTAGCCGGTTTAGCCTTTGAAAATCAAGGCTTTTCAGCATGAATCTTGGATCGCAGCTAGAGTAATCTTCTCAAATAATTGAGAATAATTATTAATTAATTTTTTCCAAAAAAGGCCTAGAATAGGGTCAGGCAGAATGATCCGAGGCTGTGAGGCAGGAGTTTCAGGCTTTGTTGCCCCCTTTTCTTGTACCAGTTTATGTACTGCAAGAAGGATAATGCAAGGTTTTTGAAGGTTCCAATCCTATTTTCGCAGCATGAACATCGGATTTTAACAGGTCAAAAGCCTTATCTAAAAAGGGTTTTACCATTATTCAGCAAACCCTAATTACTTCCTCAGCAGTTCTTCGGCATTTTGCAGGATTTCGAGGACTTGTTCGGCACTAATCAAGCGTTTTAGCACCACTTGCCCGATAGTGGGGACAGCATCGGCAATTTCTGCACTCTTGGGGGCAACTTCCACCATAATCACAGCTTCTTCCACCTTATAAAGCCATAAAACCTGTTCTCCCTCTAAAATACCGATATTTAATCGCTCTATCTGTGGTGGTCGTCGCCAACTACTCGCATTGTCCCACAAACCACCAAATTCCCACACCCGTCCTATTGTCCAGCCTGCCGTTAAGAAAAAATATTTCACTTTGGGGACTTGCGTAAAAATAAGATGCCAGCTAGGAGGGCAGAACCGTCACATCCCATTTGGGCAAAGTTTCAGAACGCTGCGTTGAAAGGTTGCAATTGTTCTAGTTCTTTAGCCAAAACCTTCACCCCTTTTTCATAAGTTCCTTCTACCAAATTTACTAGAGGTTTTATCCCCTTCCAAGTCATGTTAGAAGCCGAATTAAGAGCCGCATCAATTGAATCTAAAATTGCCCCATTCCAATAGTTCTCTAAGACTGCCCAACACCTTTCAATGGGATTATATTTACTATGGCATTTGCGGGTAATAGATGAGCCGTATTTGCCATTGGGTTTTTCAGGCAAATTCTACCATTCTTTTGATAAATTGAGTGCGGTTGCTGCGAGTGGCGGCTCCTCCATCTAAATCAATGACTAATTCTTCTAACCCTGGATAGATTGCTTGATTTTCTTGCCACCGCAACTCTAAACAATCTACTACAAAATCTGAGGTTTCAGCCGATTGACCGAAATAAATAGACAGGCGTTCTCCCCTCACATCTAGAATTCCTAAAGGGACTAAAACAGCCCTCCATTCCCTATCATGATTATCAGCTTTTAATGGCTCGAGATAGCGGGCTTTACCCTGACGAGACAAATTGCCTATCTTAACTTTAGCTTTGCTATCCAAGGAAATTCTCAAGGATTTAGTCTGGTTGTCAGCGGCTTGATTGGCTTAAGCTACGTTGGCAAAAATTGCCTCGGTTTCTGGGTTTTTTTTGAGCGGTTTTATTTTTTGTGTTTTTTTAAACTATAGCCCATTCGATTCAAAATATCTCCAATGGTTTGACGAGAGGGCAATTGTTCATCTCGATAGCCTTTTTCTTCTTTTAATGCCTCTCTTATGGCTCTGGCACTGATTTTAGTAAAGGCAAAAGTTGATTGAAATTTATGGTCTGCTTGCGAGTACATCTCCACTAAACTTTTGATGTCTGCCTCTAAGTTTGGTAGCAGTTCCTCCGTTTTTTTTCTCCCCCTAGCACGATAATTATCAACACAAATAATTCCAGTTTCTAGCTCTTTCAATCCCGTTGCTATTGCCTGCCTAGACCATCCCAATTCTGTTTCAGCCCAGCGCGGCGAAGAGTTAAAATAGTCTATAGTTACTTGCGCCATAAAAGCCCTTTTCTTAAAACCTGTCAGCTTTTTTGCCGCATCTTTCAAGCTTGATTTGATTTTTTCAGTCAGTTCAGTTACCATAGTTGAGAGTGGGAGTAACAAGTTGCTTCTCTAGTCTAGATGGTAATTTATTAATACGCAAGTCCCTTGTTACTCAATCTAGAATCAATCTCTAGCTTTCTGGCTTAATTGGTTTTCAGCCGTCAAATTTTATCAAAAAACTGCTAACGTCCCGTTAATTTCACCACCCCAATGCCCCCAAAGTATAGACCCAAGACCGCCCCTGCTAACAGGGATTGGGTGAGAGGATCTGTGGAAGGGGTTAAAATCGCGCCTAAAATCACCGCCCCCAAAACCACGAAACGCC
>NZ_JAPZSS010000040.1:0-16995 GCF_027532015.1 Microcystis sp. LE19-131.1A
CGAAAGCTTTCCCTAAGCGAATTGCCATTTCGGGGCTAATACCTGCCCTACCATTTAAGATGGCAGATAGGGTTTTTCGACTTACACCCAATGCTTCAGCAGCCTCAGTCACAGTCAGATTCAAAGGTTCGAGACAAAGTTTTTTAAGAACTTCACCAGGATGTGGTGGATTATACATTTTCATCAGTGGTAGTCCTCAAGATCGACATCACAAGCATCAACACCGTCAAAGGTGAAAGTGATCCGCCAGTTTCCAGATACTCTCACCGTCCAGGTTCCTTTACGTTGCCCTGCCAGTTCTTGAAGTACCAATCCGGGCAAGTTCATGTCTTGCGGTGAAGTTGCAGCGCTGAGACGAGCCAGAATCAGCCGAATTCGTTGGGCATGATTTGCCTGAATGCCTCGGGTGGTTCCCGACTCAAAGAACTGCTCTAGTCCTCGATGCTTGAAACTGACTATCATCCATTAAGTGTAACCCATAACGTTACTGGTTACAACCCAACGATAAAAAAATAACGCCTACTATTTTCAATATATCTCGTGAGTGGTGCGTTACGACTACTGGACTATTGATTATACGGAAACTTTCCGTATATCACGCCCAAAAGCGTGTTAGCCAGATTAGCCTACTGCTAGTGGAGCGGTAGGAGCCACATTAGGGAACGCACTCTATAAGATCGGCGATCACACTGATTAGCTTTCGTCGGTCGGAGTGCATTGGGGTTGTTATGCTGTGTCACCAACAGATATGATGCGCCAATCACCTTATGGAATAAACAACCGACCAGCCCCCATATAGTCTTGGATATCGATCACAATTTCTACAAGCCTTTCAACGCAGCGTTCTCGATAGTCAGATTCATTGACCCTATCCGGATCGCCAATCGTAATGATCGGAAATGAAGTCGGTTGATTTTCTTCACGCATTACTTGTTCCAACGAGTCTTCACCCTTCGCATTCCGGTTTGCCGTAAGTAAGAGCATCCCGTTGGTTTGGGCAAATCTCCAAACTACTCGATCATTGCTGTCTGCGGGTAAGCCAACGTCTTCAAATGTCCTCAACCGAATTAGAGCGAGATCTAATAACCCGCTAACAACAAGACTTCCAGAGATCAGAATTGCCTGCCGATTCAAGTTGTAATCAGCCAGAACAATCATTGCTTCTTCGCTTCCCGCTTTGCTCTCCGTTCTTGAAGTATAGCTCTAACCGCTTCATAGCCTGGACGAGGAGGAGTAGCAGCGATTCGAGCAAAACGTTCGCGATTCCTCTCTTCCCAAAATTGTTTAGTTTCTGCGGCAGTCTTTAAAACCTCCTGATACTCTGCTTCCACTTCTGTTCGATGTGTTTCAATGTAGGAAAGGGCAGCATGAATCTGAGCATCTGTAAGATTGAAGGCATCACGAATAAACTTGGGTGGATACTGAGCTTTGAGATAATCGATTACGTCATACAGAGTAATACGAGTATCCGCAATTGTAAGCCCTCGCTCTGTGCGGATTATAGCTGCTTGTCCATTCGATGCCAGTGCCATAGCAGTCTTAGCTTTTAATCATTTAATTCCATAGTAGCGCACAAAAAAAGCAAGGGGAACCAACGCCCCCTAACGACTGATTCACAAAATCCTTAATCCTCAACCCAGACCTTCAAAATGTATTTCAGCCTCGTTCCTGCATCTAGCCAGTAGTGAACTCCAACATCTGGCAGTTCAGTATCATTTGTGTGAGCGTCACCCCGTCCTATGCCATCATCAAAGGGAGTAATACGGTGTTTGGAAACCTCTTTGTGGAATTCCACCCGTGTTATTCTTGCTCCAGTGCAAGGAAATTTATCGTCTCCTCGCTTGCCAAGCATACCAGATTCGTAAGTTCTCGAAACATCAACTGCTAGTCATTCAGCCATAATAAACCTCCTTTGCGGTTTTGACGCGGCATAACCGTTCCTGGTCAGCGGCTGCCGAGAACTTTGCAACTCCACAAGGGTTTTGGTCAGTCCGCTGCACCAGGGTTGTTAGCCTGTCGCAATTAAGGCAATGGAATCCCTGCTGAACGAATAGCAAGCTTTACAGCCCCTTTGACCACATCACTAACTGTCGCATCTCCTAGCGATTGTCCCCATTTAAGCAACTTATCCTTCACTGTGGGATTGTTTTGAGCTTGAGTTGCCATATCCTGTGCCACTTGCTCTTGAGCAACATCAACAGTAGTTCCTCGCTTTTGCAACTGCTCGACCAAATCTTGAATTTGAGCTGCTGCTTGGGTTAGATCCTGGCTCATGTTGATATAGTTGCCTTGAATATAGTTACCTCCACTAGTATTGATGGACTCATAGTAACTTCCACTGCCAAGGTGAATTTCACGATTCTCTGTCATAGATGTTTCTCCTGAATAGAGATTTACGAAAAACGTTTTCCCATTAAAGATATGTCTAGATACCTCTAGATTACTCTCAATCACTGAATTCTGGAGTAGTGTCTCTCTAATCTTTATGTACTCCCTCTTAACAAGTTCATACATTTTCTTACTGAAATTTTTGTCTTTCTGAGGCTCCCGATAGGGAAATAAGGATTCCGATTTAAAAATTTTAAATTTATCATCAATTTCTTTAAGAATTGAATTTAGATCTTTAAATAAGGATCTAAAGAATTTAATGTATGGCTTTGATATTGGAAAAATGAGAACACGATCAGGATCTGGAGTATCAAATAGAGCTAAGCAGGGAAATTGTTCTGGAGTAATTCCTAAATGTTTGCCAATTTCATAACTCTGAGTCTTATCGTAAGGCTTTGTGCTTAGCCAGCCAAGAGACGACCAAACAATATACAGCCTCTCAGATAATAAAGACTTCCAATATTGGAGAGATTCTTGAAAATTTTCATAGGTACTTGCTCTCTCAACAGCGTATACCTTAAACCTTGAACCAGAGAGAACATGAATATCTGAATACGTCTCTCTTAGAAAACAAGAAAACTCTTCATCCGCATCTGTATATAACAATGCCATATGCAAGCTAGGTTCATCAGTTGAGGGATGTTCTCGAACCATAGAAAGAAAATCTACGACTGTAGGAGGAAAATGCATACAGTGGAAGACTGTGTGTCCCGTATGCTTCCATGAGATCTCAACCGTACCCAATACAATTACTTCATCATTTAGAAATCCCAAGCTCGCAACTTTTGTCTGATAATACTTTTTCAACGTTTTTTTAGTATATTCCTTGGTAGTATCAACTCTTTCCTTTGATATTTGAGGTCGTTTTAGTACATAACCATGCTCAACAATGTATTCTATGCCGCTTACAAGCGGGAATGGATTAAAAGAAGCAGGATTGCCCTTACATTGCTTAATTACATCAAGTATCGTGGTTTCCATACTTACCTGAATTTGCTTAGGCGGGATCTCTGCCTTCTCGAAAACATCCAGGCTTTCCAAGGTAACAGATCCCCAGGAGTCATCTGAAAGGTCTAGCTCTCTACCTTTAAAGGTACATCTAACTTTTTGAATTGAGTCTTCTTCAATAACGAATATAGAAAAATTGCTCATTTTTTACTACATCTCTAACAATAATTTTGCGCTAGATTACTACCTCATCAGGAATTTCCTAGAAATTCAAGGTACAGCCCTTACCAACAGCTTGAGGGCTAACTATTGATTATACGGAAATTTTCTGTATAACACTCCTGAAAGTAATGATATGGGTCAACTTTCAGCATATCACCCCATTTAGGCGCGATCACCAGAACTTTTCCCTATATCACGCCCAAAAGCGTGTTAGCCAGATTAGCCTACTGCTAGTGGAGCGGTAGGAGCCACATTAGGGAACGCACCCTACGGCGATGGCTACCAGACCAATTATATACTAGACGGATTTTTTCCATACAACACCCCAAATACAGATTTTCTGGCTCTTCGTTACTTGTTATGGTTCGATAGGGTGGCATAAATCGACTAAATCCTTATCTGGCAAGAGATTTAATTGATTAGTTCGCTCTAGATCAAAAACAATTGACAAAAATCGCCAAACGTCTTTCTCTATAAGAGTTCTGTCCCTTATAACCCCCGTACATTGCATAACACAAACCGAAGAACCCATTTCGTCGCCGTGCCTAGAATTTTCTTGTCTAGTACAGCATCGCTACCATAGCATGATCGATTTAACTTGACTAGGAATGGATAAAGGCAAATAATCAATTAATCGATCGAGATCAAGACTCAATGTCTGATAACTTGTTATTGGTGGGGTAGGGAATCACCTAAGTCACCCTGTTGAATTATTGATTGTCATTAAAAATGTTTAAGCGATCGCTTTTCTTGCCCCTGTTAATTTTATCCCTTAGTTGCACGCTGCTTTTTAGTGCTTGTCGTCAACAAACAGCTAATAATCCCCCAGCAACGACCAATAATAATTCAGAAACTTTAAAACTTTTATATTGGCAAGCACCGACGATTTTAAATCCCCATCTCTCCACGGGATTTAAAGACTCAGAAGCGAGTCGCATTACCTTAGAACCTTTGGCTAGTTTCGATGAAAAAGGGGAATTAGTTCCTTTTTTAGCGGCAGAAATTCCTACTATTGAAAATGGGGGAGTTGCCCAGGATGGTAAATCGGTGACATGGAAGCTAAAAAAAGATATTAAATGGTCAGATGGTACTCCTTTTACTGCCAAAGATGTCATCGCTACCTATAATTTTATTACCAATCCGAAAACTGGTTCTACTAGCGCTGGCAATTATGAAATAGTTAAAACTGTGGAAGCGATCGATCCCCATACGGTTAAAATAAATTTTAAGCAAGTTAATCCCGCTTGGTCATTAGTTTTTGTGGGGACAGAAGGGATGATTTTACCAGCACATCTCTATGAAAAATATAGCAATGAAACAGCACGTCAAGCCCCTGCTAATTTATTACCGGTGGGAACTGGCCCCTATAAAGTGGTAGAATTTAAACCGGGAGATACGGCGGTTTATGAACAAAATTCTTTCTTTCGAGAAGCGGATAAATTAGATTTTCAAAGAATAGAATTAAAAGGAGGAGGTGATGCCACTTCTGCGGCAAGAGCGGTTTTACAGACACAGGAGGCGGATTATGCCTATAATTTGCAAGTAGAGGCTAAGGTTTTAAGTGATTTAGAAAAAGCGGGTCGGGGTCAGTTAATATCTAGTTTCGGTTCTTTGATTGAACGAGTTTTATTTAATTTGAGCGATCCTAATCAAGCTACTCCTGAAGGTGAGAGGTCTAGTATTAAGTTTCCCCATCCTTTTTTGAGTGATGTAAAAGTAAGAGAAGCTTTATCTTTAGCCGTTGATAGAGATACTATTGCCACGCAGCTTTATGGTATTACTGGGAAAACAACTCCTAATTTTATTGTGATGCCATCGGAATATAATTCGCCCAATACTAGCTATGAATTTAATCTAGAAAAGGCTAAGAAATTACTAGATGATGCGGGATGGAAAGATAGTAATGGTGATGGCACTAGGGATAAAAATGGGGTGGAAATGAAATTAGTTTTTCAAACTACCGTCAATCCTCTTCGTCAGAAAACCCAAGAAATTATCAAACAAAGTTTACAAGCGATCGGGGTAGGAGTAGAATTAAAAACTGTTGATGCCAGTATTTTCTTTTCTAGCGATCCTGCTAACGATGACACGGTAGAAAAGTTTTATGCTGACCTACAAATGTACACTACTGGTAATAATAGTCCCGATCCGAAAGCCTATTTTAAAACCTTTACCTGTAGCGAAATTCCCCAAAAAGCTGATGGTTGGGCCGGGGATAATTATGCTCGTTATTGTAATCCTGAATACGATAAATTATGGCAAGCTTTTAGTCAAGAATTAAACCCAGAAAAACGGCGAGAAATAGCGATTAAAATGAATGATATGTTAATCAATAATTTTGTGATTATTCCCCTAGTTCATCGTGCCGATGTGGTGGCAATTAGCAATAGTTTGTCAGGGTTTGAATTAACTCCCTGGGATAGAAATACTTGGAACATCAAGGACTGGAAGCGTAGTAAATAAATGCTCAAATATTTTCTGAGAAGATTATTATTTTCGATTCCCACTCTTTTAGCCATTAGTATGGTGGTTTTTGGCATTTTGGCCCTAGCACCGGGGGATCCGATGGGAGAATTTGCCGCTAATCCTGCTATCACCGAAGCGGTGCGAGAAAATATTCGCAAAAGTCTCGGATTAGATCAACCGCTTCCCGTGCGTTATGTCAAGTGGTTGTTAGCATTTCTTCAAGGAGATATGGGCTATTCTTTCACCAGTCGCAGCCCAGTTTTTACCCTAATTTGGCAGCGTTTACCCACAACCCTCTGGATTGTCGGTATTGCCTATATTTTCGGGGTTTTAATTGCTTTTCCTTTAGGCGTAATTTCAGCAGTCAAGCGCTATTCTTGGTTAGACAAAATCATCTCTACTTTTTCGCTACTTGGCTTTTCTTTACCCACTTTTGTAACGGGATTATTATTAATTATTATCTTTAGTGTGCAGTTAAACTGGCTACCATCTTTTTATAACAGTACCCTAGAAATCAGTGATTTTAATAGTTTGATCGAGCAGGTTAAACAGTCAATTATGCCCGTAACTGTATTAAGCTTATATCAAGGGGCGATGTTGATGCGTTTTGTGCGTTCTTCCGTAACTGAAGAAATTCACCAAGAGTACGTTAAAACTGCCTTAGCCAAGGGACTAACTAATTTTTCTGTCCTAACTAAGCATATAGTTCGCAATGCTTTAATCCCCGTTGTCACCCTGATTGCTCTCGATATTCCCTCAATTTTTACCGGTGCTTTAGTCACAGAACAAGTGTTTCGTGTACCGGGTATCGGTGCTTTATTAATTGATTCTATTTCCCGCAGTGATACCCCCGTAGTGATGGCGATTACCTTTATCTATGGGATTTTAATTGTTATCTTTAACTTAATTGCCGATTTAACCTATAGTTGGCTCGATCCGCGAGTCAGATATTAACTATGAACATCATGCGATCCTTACACACGGGGATTTTAGTCACCGATCTAGAAAAAGCTGTTAACTTTTACGAAAATGTTCTAGGATTGACTAGAATCGATCGCCCTTTTCAATACGATGGGGTTTGGTATCAAGTGGGAGATTATCAAATTCATTTAATTGTCGATACCAATTATCAAAACTACCGTCCCAATCCCCAAAAATGGGGACGCAATCCTCATATTGCTTTCGCTATTGATGACGTGGCGGCCATGGGTAACTATCTAGAAAGTCAAGGTTATACAATTCAAATGAGTGCATCGGGTAGAAAGGCCTTATTTGTCAGTGATCCCGATGGTAATATCCTAGAAATGAGCCAAATTTAGCCTTAATTAGCTAGACACAATTAATTACACATATCTAACTACCCCTTGCCTCTTGCCTATCCTAACCAAGAAGTTAATTTTGTTCCATTGCTTAAAAATTCTAGAATATGTTAGACCAATTACAGACTCAACTCTATCACCTTGAACAATACGCCGATCGCTTAGTGACTTCCCAACTAACTCACCTTAGTTTTGTCAGTATTGCCGTGATTTTTCTAGCCGGTTTACTTACCAGTCTTACCCCCTGTATGCTGTCGATGTTGCCGATTACCGTCGCTTATATCGGGGGTTACGAAAATAAAGGTCGTTTAGCGGCTTTTTGGCAGTCCACATGGTTTTCTCTGGGATTAGCCACCACCTTAGCGGGATTGGGACTAATTGCCGCTACTTTAGGAAAAGTCTATGGACAGGTGGGGATCGGTTTACCAATTATCGTCAGTGCGATCGCTATTTTGATGGGGTTAAACCTCTTGGAATTATTACCCCTGCGCTTCCCCTCCCTTGGCGCTACCGATTGGATTACCGGCGATTTTCCCCCGATTTTGCGGTCCTATCTTCTCGGTTTAACATTTGGTTTAATCGCCTCTCCTTGTAGTACACCCGTTCTAGCAACTCTATTGGCATGGGTGGCAAATACGGGAGATTTAAGCTTAGGGGGGGGATTATTGTTATCCTACACTGCTGGCTATGTTTTACCCTTAATTATCGTCGGTTCTTTTACTGCCTCGCTGAAAAGCTTTCTTTCCCTGCGTCAATGGTCTGGGTGGATTAATCCTGTCAGTGGGGTTTTATTAATCGGTTTTGGAGTTTTTTCTTTATTATCCCGTCTGCTGTGATGGTGGAGAGTTATGATAGATAATTGGCTAGAATTGTAAAACTTTTAACTATGACTATATCGGAAACTTCCTCAAATTTAAAGAATAGACCGCCTCAATGGGGACGTAAATTTATCCAGACTATTGCCGATCTGCGATTAGCAATTATCCTCTTACTTTTAATCGCTATTTTTAGCATTTCTGGGACGGTAATCGAACAGGGTCAATCTCTATCTTTTTACCAAGTTAATTATCCTGAAAAACCCGCTTTATTTGGCTTTCTGACTTGGAAAGTTTTATTACTATTGGGATTAAATCATGTTTATAGCACTTGGTGGTATCTATCATTATTAATTCTCTTCGGTTCCAGTTTAACCGCTTGTACCTTCCGACGACAATTACCCGCTTTAAAAGCGGCCAGAAAATGGCAATTTTATCAACAATCTCGCCAATTTCAAAAACTGGCTTTAAGTGCTGAATTAGAAACCGGTTCCCTAGAATCCCTCACCCCCCTATTAGAAAAAAAAGGCTACAAAGTTTTTCTAGAAAATAACAGTCTTTATGCTCGTAAAGGTCTGATTGGTAAAATCGGTCCGATTATCGTTCATGCAGCCATGTTAATTATTTTAGCAGGAGCGATCTGGGGAGCGTTAACCGGGTTTTTCGCTCAAGAAATGGTAGCTAGTGGCGATAGTTTTCAGGTTAAAAATATTATTGAAGCTGGACCATTATCTAAAAATTCTCTCCCCAAGGATTGGGGGATTAAAGTTAATCGTTTTTGGATTGATTATAGTCCTAAAGGTGATATAGAACAATTTTATTCTGATTTGTCGGTGATCGATAATCAAGGACAGCAGATCGATCGCAAAACTATTCAAGTTAACCAACCTTTGCACCATAAAGGGGTGACTTTTTATCAAACCAGTTGGGGAATTGCTGGGGTAAAAGTACAGGTGAATAATAGTCCGATCCTACAGCTACCGATGGCTAGTTTAGACACCAAAGGTAATGGACAAATCTGGGGAACGTGGATTCCGACTAAAACCGATCTTAGTGAGGGAGTTTCTCTTTTAACCAGAGATTTACAAGGTACGGTAATCGTCTATGATGCTAAGGGAGATTTAACCTCTGCTGTACGAGAAGGAATGACGATTCCTATCAATGGAGTTAATCTAAAAATAGTCGAATTAGTGGGCAGTACAGGGTTACAAATTAAGGCAGATCCGGGAGTACCGATTGTCTATTTAGGTTTTGCTTTATTGATGATGGGAGTGGTAATGAGTTACTTTTCCCATTCGCAAATTTGGGCTTTACAATCGGGCGATCGCTTTTATATTGGTGGTAAAACTAATCGCGCTCAAGTCAGTTTTGAACGGGAAATAATTGATACTATCGAAATGTTAAAGTTAAAGTAGAATTGACGTTAATTTGGTGTCGTTTCCCGATGAAAAGTTCTGTTTATCTATCTTTTGCCTTTTGCCTACCCTAACCAAGAACTTAATTTTGTTCAATTACTTATATGCCAGAATTGCCAGAAGTAGAAACGGTGCGTCGCGGGTTAAATCAAGTCACCCAGGGCAAAAAAATTATCGGTGGGGAAGTATTATTACAGCGTACCCTAGCCTATCCTAATTGTGAGGCAACTTTTCTGCAAGGAATTGCTCAGACCACGATTACCAATTGGCAGCGCCGAGGCAAATATCTCCTCGCCAATTTAGATAATGGTAGCAGTATCGGGGTTCATCTGCGTATGACCGGACAATTGCTCTGGGTAAAAGATACCACTCCCCTGCCGATTCATACGCGCTTACGCTTCTTTTTTGCCAATCAGCAAGAATTGCGCTTCGTCGATACCCGCACTTTCGGGAAAATTTGGTGGATTGCCGCCGATAAAACCCCAGAAAGCGTGATTACTGCTCTCAAAAAACTGGGATTGGAACCCTTTGATCGCAATTTTACCCCCGATTACCTCTATAGTCACTGTCAAAAAAGTCGTCGTCCGATTAAAACTTTTCTCCTCGATCAAAATGTGGTGGCAGGAATTGGTAATATCTACGCGGATGAAGTTCTTTTTAAAAGTGGTATCCATCCCCAAACTGCCGCTAATCTCTTAAAAATTGAGCAAATAGACTTATTGACAAAAAACATTATTTCTGTACTGGAAACAGCGATCGCTGAAGGCGGCACCAGTTTTAGCGATTTTCTCCACGTTACGGGAGTTAATGGCAATTATGGCTCGATGGCCTGGGTTTATGGTCGTACTGGCGAAAATTGTCGCCTTTGCGGTGCAACTATTGCCAGAATTAAATTAAGTGGACGCTCCTCTCATTTTTGTCCCCAATGTCAAGTCTCAACAGTAATCAGTAAACAGTTGTAAGCTAATGGCTAGATGGTCAGGTCACGGAAATCGATGCAAAGTTCACTGAAAAGGATTATCATCGGTGCGAGTTTTTTTCTCGCTACGGTAGTCGGAGCAACTATCGGTTATATGGCCTACGGTTGGAGTTTTCTAGATGCCGTTTATATGGTGATTATCACCATATTTGGGGTAGGTTTCGGGGAAGTTAAACCGATTAACACTCCCAGTCTGAGAGCTTTTACCATGTTAGTTATCATCTGTGGGACTACCTCGGCCGTTTATGTGGTGGGAGGGTTTTTTCAGATGCTCACCGAGGGAGAAATTAACAAAGCCTTTAGCGATCGCCGGATGAATAAAGAGATGGAATCCCTAGAAAATCACGTCATAATCTGTGGTTTTGGGCGCATAGGACGCATCCTAACGACTAAATTGGCAAAAACAGCCCAATCCTTTATTATCGTCGATAATAACCCCGATCGCATTAGATTAGCTCAGGAAAAAGGTTACATAACTCTTAATGGTAACGCCACCGATGAAAGTATTCTCCAAAAAGCCGGCATCGACAAAGCGCGAGTTTTAGCGACTGTGTTACCCGATGATGCCTTAAATGTCTTTATCACTTTAACCGCAAGAGAACTCAGTCCGCAACTATACATCATCGCTAGAGGAGAATATCCCAGCACTGAGAAAAAATTAAAATTAGCTGGAGCCGATCAAGTGGTTTTACCTGCTACCATTGGAGCAGAGAGAATGGCCCATTTAATCACCCATCCGGCCGCGATTGATTTTTTACAGGAAGATGAAGGTAGGCGCAATCTTAACGAATTATTAGCCGATATCGACCTACAATTTGAAGAATACTCAATTTTAAGCAATTCTCCTTTTTTGGGACAACCCATCAGTCAGATGGAAGTGCGGGGACAGGGTGCTTTTATTATCGTTGCTATCCGTCAATTTGATGGTGGTGTCATCGCCCATCCCGACAATTCCACCATTCTACAGCAAGGCGATACGGTCATTTTATTAGGTCATCGGGGCGATGTTCCTAATTTTGCCCGTCGTTATGCTCTGCGTCGAGAAATGCGCTATCGTGGGTCTTCTTGGTAGGATATTTACCTACAAAAAAGTTGAGATTTTCTGGAATTAATTTCGCTGCCGATGGAGATAAGACTAGCTCACTAATTATCTCCAGAGACAGCTATGAAATTAACCTATCGCGGCATTGCTTACGAGAAAAATCCCACTGCCACCGTTGCTTCCAGTCCGCTGATTTTAGGCTATCGTGGTGTTCCCTATTTAAAAAACCGTGATGTCGCTCAAAGCATTGAGAAACCGGTAGCCGTTACCTATCGCGGTCAAGCCTATAATATCACTCAGTCTTTAGCTTCTTTGCCCATGGAAAGACCCTCTTTAAGTTTTTAACTTCTAGTTCTTTTTTCAATCAATCTCTTTTAAAGATTGTCAATTAATGATTTTATCAATTACCTTAAACGGGTTGTATCTCCCCTCTTGCTCCCTTGCTCGAAGGGAGATTTTTTTACTCGTTTTTGCCAACAAGAAATAAGTACCTAAGCAAAATTAATTACACATATTTTTCCCTTCCGCAGTTCCGCAGTTCCAGCGTTCCCCCGAAAGGGGGTGTGAATTTAATTTTGTCGAACTGCTGATAGTTATCAGTTTTTTGTAGAATAGGGAGATTGAGAAAACGAATACCTGCCCCTATGACAAGATTCCCTTTGACTGGTCGCTATTCTGGTTTATGCGTCTTGCTCACTTTATTCTGGTTAAGCGGTCAATCTTTACCAGTGCGAGCGGAAAAAATCTATAATCCCGTCCCCCTCATCCTCAATAAAGAAATTAACGATACTCTCACCGACAAGGATATTCCCACGGGTGAGGGGGGGTTTGCTAGGGATTATACGGTAGATTTGGAAAAGGACGATCAGGTGGCCATCGATCTCAAATCGGAAAACTTTGATGGAGTTTTAATTCTCCTGGCCGACGATGGTTCCACTGTAGCGGAAAATGATGATGGTCCCGATGGTGGCACTAATGCTCTCCTTTTTGCACGGATTACCGAGTCGGGTAAATATATTATTCGGGTGAGAGCTTTCGGAGAAACCGGTGGGGGAAAATTTACCCTGAAATTAACCCGTTTACGGGCCGTGGAGGGCAAAAATTAGCTAATTATTGTCAAAAAAACCAAGAATAGAGCCTCTGTCCACTCTACCACCGCACCGTAGGTATCGCCGGTGTGACCGCGAAGACGACGATATAACCAGTAACCAGTAAGCAGAGCGAGGGCGATTCCGGCACTAATGGCGATTATTCCCCACCTTAGACCACCAAATAGGGCGATTAACCCCCAAATTACTCCCCCACAGTCCCAAGGCAGACAAAAAGCCACTTTATGAAAGGCTCCCTTGCCGGTGGGTTTGAGGTAGGGATAAAGAGCGATCGCCATTACTTGCCCCCAACGTCCCCAAATTGGTGCTAAAATTAGGGCTAAGGCTCGATTATCGCTTAAATCGGTCAAAGCGGCGATTTTTAACAGCAAAACCATGGTCACGGCCATGACTCCAAAGGCCCCGGTAACACTATCGGCCATGACCGCTAAACGACGCTGGGGGTCGGTGACAGCTAAACCATCGGCCGTGTCACTAACTCCATCAAGGTGTAGTCCTCCCGTTAGATAAACCCAAACTCCCACAAGGACAACCGCACGAGTTAGGGGTGGCATTCCCAGACCAGCTAGAGTTATATCGAGCAAAACCAGAATTAAACCCAAAAATAAGCCCACTAAGGGAATCCATCGGGCAATTCTGCCAAAATCAGGCCACGCAATCGGAACCGGAATAATCGTGTAAAAAGCGATCGCACCTAAAAATGAGCGAATTTCTTGACAAATGAAGTTAAATATGGTAATCAATCCCCCCAATTCGCTCCCGGTATGTCATCGTTTCTCATAAAGATGAAGTATAACTTAATTTTGTATCGGCGACCCTGTGGGATTTTCAAAACATCTGAGAACGCCTATAATAATTTAATTCGACATAACACGGTTACTTGTAATTTTATAGGAAAAGTTTCTTGCGATCGCTCTATAGGAGAGTAATATGCGGAAAGATTTCTTAAAAAAATGTGTATTTAGCGTGATATGTGGAAAGTTTCCGTATAATCCATAGTTAGGCCAAACAGTGAAGTCCGTCAAGGTTGCCTGTTTCAATTAGAGATTAGGTGATCGCAAAATGGTTCGCTTCCTTGTTCAGTCCACAGGGGTTATTCGCGATCATGGAAATTAAGAATAGTTAAGTGATCGGGCATAACACACCATTGGAGCGGACAATATTAATGGGTTTTTGTTGGGGGGGAAATACGATCATTTACCGTTCAATTAAACCTTTGGGTAAACACGAGGTATTCGTTTTTTAGGTAAGTTTCAGCAATTTTAAAGATCACAGAAGGAGTTAAATATGTCAGCAGAGAATATTCCTATTCAAATACAAGATAGAGATAATGTACTTGTGGCTGATGACGGCATAGAATGGCGTTATGGAAAACGCCCTGATTATTCAGGAACAAATAAAACATTAAGGGCGCAAAGCGAAAAACACCATCCAACTGGCTCATTAGAAGCTATTGCACAAAATTTAGTAAGAACATTTGAAATGGAAGCCACTTATAAGCTAAATCCAAATCAATGGACATCGGTGGATATACATCAATTTAGAATGCGTACTAACCACGGTTCGGAATATACGGTACAAGACATTATAGAACGCGGAACTTATAATTTATTTTTAGGCGAAACACCGGTTTATAGTTCAAAAGCAGAAGATTTTGAATCAGGTGCAGCAAGTTTTATGAATGCTTTTAAAACTGGCTTTGTTTGGGAAGTTATTGAAGCTTATAGCGGTCCGCCAAGAGTTATTTTTAAATGGAGGCATTGGGGAACACATCAAGGAGAATTTAAAGGTCACGCGCCTACCAACAAACTAATTGAGGTATATGGCATTACAATTGCTGATGTAAATGCAGATTTAAAACTGACTTATGTCGAACATTTTTTTGATAATAGCCAATTTTTAGAAAAATTGGTTTCTGGCGGAAAGTGTTCAATGCACGGTTAGGAGAGGATAACTAAGTGCGGTGGCGAAGGCACTGCGTAGCAGTACGCTATCTCCCTAGTGTCCGTTCCCTAAAGTGGCTCTTACTGCTCCAGCGATCGATTTTTGGGGAACGCACCATGCAGATTGATTGCAGCTGTGGGTTTAAGTGCGATGGCGAAGGCACTACGTGGCAGTACGCTGATCTTGTCGGTTGGGTTGGCCGCTGTTACCCAACACCCTCAAAACCAAGATTAAATAAGGTAGGATAGAGAGCGAAAAGATATTCTAGGTTGCCGTGAATGGAAGCGTCTATATTGAAACAAGTATTTTTGGGCATTTAACCGCCAGACCCACTGACAATCTGATCGTTGCTGCTAATATCAAGATCACCCAGGATTGGTGGAACGAACATAGTAGCTCATTTACGCTTTACGCATCAGAGATCGTTGAAGATGAGGCAGCTAAGGGAGATCCGATAATCGCCGCTCAACGGTTAAACTTGTTACAATCCCTAATGCTTCTCGAACTTACGGAAGATGCGTTTGAACTTTCGCAAGCGTTTCTGACTCAAAGCAATCTGCCACTAAAGGCATCTAATGACGCTTTACATATGGCATTAGCAACCGTCTATAACTTAGATTATTTGCTAACATGGAACTGCAAGCACATGGCAAATGCCCAAATTCAGCGTAAGCTGGCTCAGATTAGTTCTGATCTCGGATATATATTGCCAGTTATTTGCACTCCTTATGAGCTTATTGGATATAACCTAGAGGTCTAGTCATGTATAAAAATGAAATTCTCGATGAAATTCACAAGTATAGAGAAGAATACGCTCAATCGTTTCAATATGACTTAAGAGCTATTTTTAATGACTTAAAGCAGAAGCAACTGGCTCATAAAGATAGATTAGTTAGGTTGCCAATTAAGCGAGCGTCTAACAAATCACTGCACCCGACCGCCGGCTAAAGTATTCAATGGAACCGCTAAATCTATAGTGCGATGGCGAAGGCACTGCGCAGCAGTACGCTGATCCTGTCGGTTGGGTTGACAGACATTGGCATCTGGTAAGTTTAGGGATGGAATTAGATCTTTATAACCCTGAACGAGACAGTCACGTACATTACTGTTCATCAGAGCTTTTGTGCGGTGAAGACGCTCCTCCGTGAGCTCAGGTCTATTCTTCAAAAGATTCCGAATCCACTCATCATGAATTTCATCGAAAATTTGGGTCTGAAACCCCGTCGTTCTACGACGGCTTTACTGTTAAATATGAGCATCGTTTACGAAATATATGCTAAAATGTGAGATATGGAAAAAGCCTATTCTTACCGATTTTACCCCACACCAGAACAAGAGTCGCTATTGCGGCGCACATTGGGCTGTGTAAGATTGGTTTACAACAAAGCTCTCCATCTCAGAACACAAGCATGGTACGAAAAGCAAGAAAGAGTAGGCTACGCTCAAACTTCTTCAATGCTAACCGACTGGAAAAAGCAAGAAGAATTAGACTTTTTAAACGAAGTTAGCTGTGTACCTTTACAACAAGGGTTAAGGCATTTACAAACAGCTTTTACTAATTTCTTTGCTGGTCGTACTAAGTATCCTAACTTTAAGAAAAAACATCAGGGAGGAAGTGCCGAATTTACCAAATCAGCTTTTAAATTTAAAGACAAACAAATCTATTTAGCTAAATGCACAGAACCTTTACCTATTCGATGGTCAAGACAAATACCAGAAAGCTGTGAGCCAAGTACAGTAACAGTCAGATTACATCCTTCTGGACGCTGGCATATCTCAATTAGATTTGATGACCCAACGATTAAGCCTTTCCCAGTAACAGATAAAGCCATCGGAATTGACTTAGGAATTAGTAGCCTTGTGATTACCAGCGATGGCGATAAAGTGTCTAATCCCAAGCATTTTAAGAAACATTATCAGAGGTTGCGAAAGGCCCAAAAAAGCCTTTCTAGAAAACAGAAAGGGTCAAAAAATCGGGGAAAAGCAAGAATCAAAGTAGCAAGGATTCACGCTCAAATCACCGATAGCAGAAAAGACCATCTACATAAGCTAACCACTCAATTAGTTCGTGAAAACCAAACGATTGTGGTTGAGAATTTAGCCGTTAAGAATATGGTCAAAAACCCGAAATTATCTCAGGCAATATCTGACGTTAGTTGGGGAGAAATCACCCGACAATTAGCCTATAAATGCCGTTGGTATGGGAGAAATTACATCGAAATAGATAGATGGTTTCCTAGCTCTAAAAGGTGTAGTAATTGCGGGTATATTGCTGAGAAAATGCCGTTAAATGTTCGAGAATGGGACTGTCCAGACTGTGGGACTCACCATGACCGAGATATTAACGC
>NZ_JAPZSS010000123.1:0-23453 GCF_027532015.1 Microcystis sp. LE19-131.1A
TTTTGAGAGAATCGTCGTTCAAAACCTTGCGTCTTCATCGGCCCGCGTCCTGTAGGGGCGAAGCATTCGGACAATAACCTATCGGTGAAAAGGTAGATTTTCTATCCGAATGCTTCGCCCGTACTTATTCAGCAAACCCTACTTAGGACTAGCTACCGTTGCCGTTGCCTGTTCCAGAGTTCCCTCAAACCAGAGACTTCCCAAATAATAAGGGTGTCCTAGTCCCAGCTAACACACCCGCAGAGATTATTTCTGGTGGCTTGGTTTTACCCCAAAAATCCACAGTTGTCCGACCCACCGCAGGGGAGGGACAGGGATAGATTAGGCAATCACCTGAATATTGCCTGCACCGAGAGTCCCTGCGTTAGGGCCAGCAATGTTTGCGATTGTAACCAGAGTACCAGGAAGACCAAGGTTTTGGTCAAATGATAAAACACCGCTACTATAGATAATTTTGGCAGTGCCATCTTCAGTTGCAGAGAATAGGCTAGGATCTAAAGTACCGCCAATGGTAGTCAGTCCGCCGAAACCACTGGAAGAAAGTACAATGACATCTGCACCACCAACACCAAAATCGGTGATGCTGTCAACGCCTTCGCTGGAATTGTTGTAAACAAACCGGTCAACACCACTACTACCAGTTAGGGTGTCGTTTCCGTCGCCACCGATTAGGGTATCGTTTTCCGAGCCACCATGTAGGCTATCGTTTCCCGTGCCACCAAGTAGGCTATCGTTTTCCGAGCCACCAAGTAGGGTGTCGTTTCCGTCGCCACCGATTAGGGTATCGTTTAACGAGCCACCATCTAGGCTATCGCTTCCCGATCCACCATCTAGGCTATCGTTTCCGGAGCCACCATTTAGGCTATCGTCTTCCGAGCCACCATCTAGGCTATCGTCTTCCGTGTCACCGATTAGGGTATCGTTTCCCGAGCCACCGATTAGGGTATCGTTTAACGAGCCACCATCTAGGCTATCGTTTCCCACGTCCCCATCTAGGCTATCGTTTCCCGATCCACCAAGTAGGGTGTCGTCTCCGTTGTCACCGTGTAGAGTATCCGCGCCGGCGTTACCAGTTAGGATATCGTTTAACGAGCCACCAAATATGGTATCCTCTGCATCGAAACCGCTTAGGGTATCGTTGAACGCACTGCCTACAATGTTATAGGAATCGGTGTCGAGGAGCAGCCATATCCGATTTTGTTGCGAACCCGACGCTAACTGCTTCCTGAAATTATCACCGCTTAGGACATAATTGCCGGCAGCCCCACCTTTAACAAAGGTAAAGCTATTTACTGGCAGCGCGGGAAAGGGCTGAGAAAAGCCTCCACCGAGCCTGGCAAGGGTTAAGTTAGCAAGAGGAGAGCCGGCTGTGGTTATTCTCCAAGCTGTATCGCCGCCGGGTAAAAGGCCCTGGGAAGTGAGATTATTGCTCGTAATGCCCGGAATGCCTGGTCCTGATACATGAATGAGGATATTATTAAAGGCGGGGGTGGTTAGGAAATCACGCACTGACTGAGTGACAGCAGGATCGAAACTAACACCACCAGTGAGGAGGGAGGAGAATGATGTGCTTATAGTGACCATGGTTTTTCCTTTGTAATGATATGTTTGAATGTGAAGAGTTTGATAGTCTTCCTCCCGATTATTATATACCGAGAAAAAAAATACAACCCTGTTTTCTAGGCTTGTTTCCTGTATTATTGCTAATGGTTAAGTTTTTATCAATTCTAGGTTAATTTTTGGCTGGGTATGATATAAATCACCCCAGAAATTAAAGTTAATGCTACCGATAGCCAAAAAGCCCCCTGAGCAATTAAATTATATTCAGAAGGCAAGGGAGCGATTAAGAGAGCGATAGCGATAATTTGGCTGACTGTTTTGCTTTTTCCCCACCAATTAGCCCCTTTTATGTCGCTATTTCCCGTTAAATTGGGATTAATGCGCCAACCAGCGATCGCTAATTCGCGAGCAAGAATCAAAAATACTCCCCAAGCGGCAATTACATCCATTTCAATGAGAGCTAAAAGAGGAGCGAGAACCAGTAATTTATCGACCAAAGGATCGAGAAATTTCCCTAATTCGGTGATTTGATCCAATTTTCGCGCTAGATAACCATCGAGCCAATCGGTACTGGCAGCAATCAGAAAGATAATTAAACTTAACCAGCGATCGATTTCTGTGCCTTGATGCAACCAGTATAAAATTAATGGCAGTCCCAAGAGTCGCGATAGGGTAATCGAGTTGGGTAGGTTCATTTTTCAGTGATCAGTAAACAGTAATCAGTGATCAGTAATCAAGCTCTCTTAGGTTTGGTGGGCAAAATGTATTCTAAGATACAGTCCTGCTGGCGAGCGAGTGGAAGGAACCACAAAGACACAAAGGACACAAAGATCGATCGATCATATAGTAAGTTAAACTTATCACACAGAACCTAGAAGAGCCGATAACTGATAACTGATTACTGATTTTAGCTGGCTAATTTGAGATCGAAATTACTTTGTTTATTGCCTAATTGCCTGAGCCAACGATAATTATAAGTTAAAGCACCCCAGCAGGTGGGATAAACGGCATAATTAACGCCAAATTCTTGGCAAACTTCCGCTAAAATTGGGGCAATTTTGGGGTAGTGAATATGACAAATTTGTGGGAAAAGATGATGAACAACTTGATAATTTAATCCCCCTAAATACCAATTTAAAAAGATATTTTTAGGGGCAAAATCTACGGTAGTTCGCACTTGAAAAATTGCCCATTCGTCTTCGATTTGATTAGCTGCCGAGGGTTGAATAAATTCGGCGGGTTCCAAAACGTGAGCTAACATAAATACATGACAGGCAAGCACTCCATAGGTCATAAAAACAATGAGAAAACCGATCGCTATTTCTAGGGGACTATAACCAACTAAGAGAGGAATGCCAATAAACCAAAAGAGATAAACAACTTTTCCGCTCAATAAAACAAATAGATCGATCGCTTTAGGATTGGGAATTTTAATCTCGCCAAAACGATGACGAAAGAGGATAGAGCGCACATCAGAGAATGACCAATAGATAGGAATTATGCCGTAGAGGATTGGGATAAATAAATGTTGATATCGATGATACCATTTATGCTCGGCATGGGGAGTCATTCGCACCACACCATCCCCGTGAATTTCCAGATCGTACCCTAAAACATTGGTGTAGGTATGATGGAGATAGTTATGACGAAAACGCCAGAGATAACTGGAAGCGCCGATGATATAATCGTAGGTCATGCCAAGGAGAGAATTAACCCATTTTTTACTAGAATAGCCGCCATGGTTGGCATCATGACCAATGCTAAAACCAATCCCTGCTAATCCTGCTCCTAAAACCAGACAACCGATGATTTTTAGCCACCAGATATCTGGACCAAAAAGCACAAATAACCAAGCGGCAATTACCCAAGTTAAAATCGTGATTGTCTTCAGGTACATGGCCAAATTATCTCTGGTGGGGATGCCGTTTTCAGTAAAATAAGCATCAACCCGTTTATTCAATTCCTTTCTAAAACCCTGATTTTCGGTAAAGGTTACTCGCATTCCTATTTTTGTCCTAGAAGTTGGTATGACGGCAATTTGTGGCAGCTCAGAGTTAATTTATGAGTCTTTGACTGGTTTGCTAAGGCTGTCTCACTACAACTGATAGTTTCTCATCAGTCTCTCATCTATTGTCAGAGAAAGAGGTGCGCTTGGCAAGGGAATCGCTCAATTTCTTTGCTACGCTTGCAAAAAATCCTCGGTTTTTACCTAATCAGATAGCAGATACCTGTAGCCGGTGATAGGGATGAGCATTAGGTACTTTTGTACTAGGGACTTGCGCTTTGATAATGTACCTTTTGGGCGAACGCAGCTCGCCCCTACATTGTGGACAAAATCCGTTACTGTAGGGGCGCAATGCTTGCGCCCTCCGATCGCTCAGGTTTGCTGATCACCTTAAGTAGGGGGAGAGCCTTCGAGGTGTTAGGGACTTGCGCTTTGATAATGTGCCATCTGGCTGGTCTGGTTCTTCTACAGAGCGATTTCTGGCTGGGATATTATTCCTACGCAAGTCCCTAAGTAGTCGTGCAAAATTAATTTCCTAGTGAAGATAGGCAAGAGGCAAGAGCGGGGTTAGATATGTGTAATTAATTTTGCTTGGGTACTTATTTTGGCTCTTCTAGGTTCTGTGTGATAAGTTTAACTTACATAGGGCTTGCTGAATAAATCTAAAAACCTTGTTGGATCAGACTTTTAGACTTTTTTTCCCTCAAAAAGTGCCAGCCGTTGCGGGGATCGGGGGGAAAATTCAGGTACTTTTTCCCTGAAAATTAGGTAACTGACTACCTCAAAATAGGTAAAACCCCACACCCCACACCCTGCCCCTAGGAAAAGCTTTTTGCCGCAAACCCTACATAGGATCGATCAATTTATTTCATCGAAAATATTGCCAGATAATTTAACCAACACCAATTAATGAACCCTGGAATATAACATCGTCGCTATTCTTGGATATATCAGCTAATTGACTAATATTTTCTAACTCAATTGCGGGAGCAGTTCGTTTAATTAAACCAGTTAAAACCTTACCTGGACCCACTTCGATCGCTTTCTTCACACCCACATCTGGCAATCTTAACATAATTTCTCGCCAGCGAACCGAGCTAGTCATCTGCCAGATCAGATATTTTTTTAATTCTTCCCCGTCCTGGGTAGGATTGCTGGGATCGACATTAGAAATCACAGGAACTTTTGCAGATCGAAAATTAACTAATTCTAAAATTTGCTGAAATTGAATGGCAGCATTTTCCATCAAGGGAGAGTGAAAAGCACCGGATACTTTTAACTGGATAACCCGCTTAACTTTCACTTGACCTAATACTAAATCCACCGCTTCAGGAGTCCCAGAAATCACCACTTGTTCAGCACTATTATCATTAGCAATAACTACATTTTCCGTCTGATTAACCACTGTTTCTAGACTGGTGCGATCAAATTTCATCAAGGCGGCCATTTTACCACCTTCGGCCGCATCCATCAAACGGGAACGGTTTTGAACTAGATTTAATCCTGTTTCAAAATTAAACACCCTGGCCGCATATAAAGCGGAATATTCACCGAGACTATGACCGGCAACTAGATCGGGAAAATGACCTTTTTCTTGCAACAAATCCGCTAAAATACTCTCCACCACAAATAAACAAGGTTGGGTATAAAGAGTACGAGATAGGGTTTCTTCATCCCCTTGACATTTTTCTAAAACCGACCAACCAAGGATTTTTGCTGCTCTTTCTAATCTCTCTTGGCCAAGTGCGCTTTCCGCTAAATCTCCAATCATTCCTAAAGCTTGCGATCCTTGTCCCGGGAATATCCACGCTGTTTTCATAGGTTCTTAAAATAGATAGATAGATGTGTTTTGGTCAGTTATCAGTTATCAGTTATCAGTTATCAGTTATCAGTTATCAGTTATCAGTTATCAGATGTGAGTTTTTAGTTTACTGTTTACTGTTTACTGTTTACTGTTTACTGGTTACTGGTTACTGGCTACTGGTTACTGAATTAATCTCCCCAACGGAAGATAATCCCACCCCAAGTTAAACCGGCACCAAAGCCAGAAGAAGCAATAATATCACCTTTTTTGACCTTACCACTCCTGACAGCTTCATCGAGGGCTAGAGGAATCGAGGCTGCGGAAGTGTTGCCATACTCGCTGAGATTGCTGATCACTTTTTCGGGAGGCAGTTTCAGGCGATCGCTCACCGCGTCCATAATTCTTTGGTTAGCTTGGTGCAGAACTAACCAATCGATGTCACTGGTGGTTAAATTAGCCCGATAGAGGGCTTTTTCGATGACCTCTGGCACTTTTGCCACAGCAAAACGATAGACTTCCCGTCCGTTCATCGTTAGAGGCTTATAGGTCCCTTTTTGAACCCTTACCCCCTCCTTAAGGGGCAATTCCTCCCCCTCGTAGGCGAGATTAAGAGAACCATTCTGGCTGCCGTCGCTATGGAGTTCAAAACCGAGAATGTTATCTTTTGTATCATTTGCTTGACAAACCACCGCCCCTGCCCCATCACCAAAAAGGACACAGGTAGCGCGATCGTTCCAATCCACCCAACGGGAGAGAACATCGGCCCCGATAACCAAGACATTGCGGTAAGTACCAGTACGGATAAACTGGGTGGCGGTGACTAATGCCACCAGAAAACCCGAACAGGCGGCGGTGAGATCAAAAGCGATCGCCCGATTGGCCCCGATCTGACTTTGAACCTGGGCCGCACTACCGAACAGATCATCGGGGGTAGAAGTAGCCAAAAGAATCAGATCGACCTCACTAGGGGACACCTGAGCCATTTCTAGAGCCTTAATCGCCGCTTGGGCCGCTAATTGGCTTAAAGACACCGATTGATCCGCTAAATGGCGTTTACCGATGCCGGTACGACTTTTAATCCACTCATCGGAAGTCTCGACAATTTGGCTGAGTTCTTCATTACTGAGAAATTGCCTTGGTGTGGCCGATCCACAACCAGTAATGACGACTGCTGCCCCGAATCCGTTCAAAATATTCCCCCTTTTTCAGTTATCAGTGATCAGTTATCAGTTATCAGTGGGAAGTGGGAAGTGGGAAGTGGGGAAGTGGGAAGAATAAATAAAAATAGTCTCCCGTCTCCCGTCTCGGAGTCTCCTGACCGCTTCAAGATGGCTGACGGCTTAATCTTCACCGTTCACCGACAACTTTTTTAATTGATGATGTCAGTTATCAGTGATCAGTGACCAGTTATCAGTTATCAGCTCACAGCTTAATCTTCACCGTTCACCGACAACTTTTTTAATTGATGATGGTGGTCATTGTAGGCTTGAATGCGCTCAGAAACGCGATTATCGACGGCATTTTTCGCCTGTCGGATGGCGTTAAAAATCGAAGGCGCTTGGGAACTGCCGTGACTGATCACGCAGACCCCATCGACTCCAAATAACAGCGCACCACCGTGTTCCGCGTGATCCATGCGTTGTTTAATCTGTTTAAGATTGGGTTTAATTAAAGCCGTCCCGACTTTACCCTGTATCCCCCTAGGTAATTCCTCTTTGAGAATTTGTAGGATAACTCCTCCCACCGCTTCGGCAAATTTTAACAGGACATTACCGACAAAACCATCGCAGACGATCACATCGAATCGTCCCGATAGCACATCCCGGCCCTCAGCATTGCCGATAAAGGGAATTTGCTGGTTATTTTCCAATAATTCGTAGGTTTTTAGGGCGAGATCGTTACCTTTGCTGGCTTCTTCGCCGATATTGAGTAAACCGACTTTCGGATCTTCAACTCCCATAACGTATTTACTGTAAATTGTCCCCATTAGGGCAAACTGCTCTAAATATTTGGGTTTACAGTCCACATTCGCCCCGACATCAAGGATAATCACCGATTTACCCGCCAACATCGTCGGCAGCACCGCACCGATCGCCGGGCGATCGATTCCTTTTAAACGACCTAAACGCAGTAACGCCGCCGCCATGGCTGCCCCAGAGTGACCGGCGGCCACCACCGCATCGGCGCGATTTTGTTTGACTAAATCCATGGCCACATTAATCGAGGCCGCTGGTTTGCGACGGATAGCGGTGATCGGCTCTTCGTCCATAGCCACCACTTCCTCCGCGTGGACGATCGTGAGATTCTTGGGACGGGGATGATGCTGGAAATAAGCCTCAATCCGTTCAGAATCGCCGACTAATAATACTTCTACATCTAATTCTTCGGAAGCTCGCATCGATCCCGCGATAATCTCGTTGGGAGCGTAGTCACCTCCCATCGCATCTACCGCGATTCTTGCCCGATTTAATGCCGTTTCTGCCATTGAGTCAGTGGGATAGAAATCTTTAATAAGTTGAGCGGCAGCTCTTGACAAAAGCTGGCCGATCGAGGATTAGTGTTTTCTGATCGAGCAATTGTTAAAAATTACCAATCATTTCTATACAATAAGGCATCATTGCGATTAAGGAAAAGATGTTCTCAGTTTTTAATTTGGCAGTTTTCGGCTTTCTCTTGGGTTGGCTGGGGGGGCAATCCCAACCTATCGCCAATATTCCCCTAATTTCTTGGCAAAATCAGCCTATTTTTGACCTTCCCACCGCTCCCGATCCCCGGGTGGCGGCGATCGTGGCCGATTATTTGCAAGACTTGACTAAAAAAGGTTTAAACTCTCGTCAACAACGGGTCTTAATTGAGACGGAATGGGCTGATTTAGCCGATCATCAGGGTAATCTACCCGCTTCGGGGGCTTCATTGACTAAAATCGCCACTACTCTCGCCGCCGTGGAAACTTGGTCTCTCGATCATCGTTTTGCTACTCGTTTTTACAGCACGGGAGAGGTAAAAAACGGGGTGTTAGAGGGAGATTTAATTATTGAAGGGGAAGGGGATCCGCTTTTTGTCTGGGAAGAAGCGATCGCAGTGGGCAATGGCCTCGATCAATTAGGCATCCGTCAGGTCAAAGGCGATCTGATCATTACGGGTCAATTCGCCATGAATTTTCAAACCGATCCCCTCAAAGCGGGAGAATTGCTAAAAATTGGGCTTGATCAATCGAAATGGTCAAAAGAAACCCAAAAAGCTTTTCAGAGTCTTCCTGTCGGCACACAAGCCCCACAGGTGAAGATTTTGGGCATGGTTCGAGCCAGTCAAATTCACCCCGAAAATGCCCGATTATTATTGCGTCATCAGTCCTTAACTTTAACGGAACTGTTGCGTCAAATGAATATTTATAGTAACAACGTCATGTCAGAAATGTTAGCGGAGCTGCTCGGTGGCCCGGCGGCAGTGGACGCAATTAATACTAAAATTACTGGGGTAGGAGCGGAAGAAATTCAATTAATTAATGGTTCGGGATTGGGTGTAGAAAATCGCTTGTCTCCCCGGGCAGTTATTGAGATTCTGAAAGCATTGGATCGCAAGTTAGCCAATCAACCGATCAAAGTCGCTGATTTATTTCCGGTGGGGGGACGTGATACCAAAGGAACTATGCAGTGGCGGGCCATTCCTAAAGGAGTGATGATTAAAACTGGAACTTTAGCCCAAGTTAGCGCCTTAGCTGGAGAAATTCCCACCCAAGAAAGGGGTAAAGTTTGGTTTGTAATTATGAATGCCGGTAGTAGCAATATCGAGGGATTCAGAAATCAGCAGGATCGGGTGTTACAAGCTTTAGATCAACACTGGCAAATTCTCCCAGAAGCGACTCAAGGATCGATTCCTGCAAGGGCCTTTCTAGGTGATCCCAGTCGAATAAGTCAAGGTTTCTAGAATTGATTGGCTAAGAGGTTATGGTGATGAGCGAATCTGATCGAAGGGAGGGCGTACACTATGGGTTCTCACCAATCATACTGGCTGCAATGTAGGGGCGCAAAGCTTGCGCCCAAGCCGAATTTTTAAGGATAAAAACACATTTGCGGTAAACCAAGGGATTCTTCCCAACCCATCATGAGATTGAGACATTGTACCGCTTGTCCCGATTGTCCCTTAACTAAATTATCGATCGCTGACATCACTATCACTCGATCGGTTCTCGGATCCACTTCAATACCGAGATAACATAAATTAGTACCACAGGCCCACTTAGTTTGTGGATAGACTCCCCCTGGTAGGATTTTGACAAAGGGAGAAGTGCGATAAAAAGCATTGTAGATAGTGATTAAATCATCCCGCACCAGATTGGGATCCCGCAATGTTGCATAGACTGTGGACAGGATGCCCCGAACCATGGGCATTAAATGGGGAGTAAACTGGACGCGCACCTCATGACCGGCTAAATCGCTGCAAATCTGCTCAATTTCGGGAGTATGACGGTGTTTTCCCGCTACATTATAAGCCCCGATCGAATTATCTGCTTCTGCCAATAACATATTAATCTTAGCTTGTCTTCCCCCTCCCGAAGTTCCCGATTTAGCATCGATAATCGTGGTTTCCGGGAGAATTAAACCCTGTTTTAACAGGGGAGAAATCGCCATTAAACTAGCAGTAGGATAACATCCGGGGCAACCGATCAAAGAGGCATTTTTAATCTCTTCCCGATAAAGTTCTGGCAAACCGTACACAGCCGTAGATGCGATCGCTTGATCCTGACGTTCCTTGCCATACCATTTACTATAGGTTTCTAGGCTAGTAAAACGATAATCTGCCGACAGATCCAAAACTTTACACCCTTTAGCGATCAAAGGAGGGGCTAAATCACAGGCTAAACCATTGGGTAAACCTAAGAAAACCACTTGACAACGGGAGGCAATTATCTCCAAATCGATCGCCTCCACATTAAGATTAATGCTATGACCGAGATGGGGATATAAATCACTGTAGGGTTTTCCGGCGCTACTATCGCCCCCCAGATAGGCTAATTCTACGAAGGGATGTTCTTTGAGCAAACGTACCAACTGTACGCCACCATATCCGGAAGCGCCGACAATACCCACTGAAACCTTCTGTTCTTGCGTCATTTCCCTTATTCCTAAAAATTCTTATCGTTAAGATAACGCTTTAGTAGGGAGCATCTCACCTTTGTAACCCCTAAATCAGGTTTTTATGTCAAGCTATTTTGAAAGCCTTGCTAGAAAACAGTTTTAGGGATAAGTATAATTACTTACTTGCATAAATGAGATGCTCCCCTTTAGTATGGCTGAATTTTAGCCTAACCGGCAGGATTTAAATCAAAAAACTTCCTTTAAAAACCTAGTATCTCGGCCGGGTTGTCCATAAACCGTCAATTTCTTTTGATCAATAGGCAGTTATCTTAATGATGAGGTACAAGGTTTTCCTTTTATGATGCCAAATTAAGTTAAATTTCATCCTTAGGAGAAAGGCTGTAATTCAATCCCCCATATTTAAAATTTTGAGCGCACTGTAAATTCATAATCTCCTCCCGGTTCTAATTGATAATCGTAGCGTTCTAAAAACCGATTCAAGGGTTCAAAAATCAAAGCCCTACCTAGGGAAGGTTGTACTAATAACTTGCCTTGAAGAAAATGCCACTGAAAACGCCATTGATATTGTTCCGTCCGCACTTCTCCCTCTAATTTCCCCGTTTGCCAAGATTGCTTAATTATCCGCACATAAGCCGTGCTTTCTGGTCGATTGCCGCCACTCACCTGAACCCTACCTATAGATTAAATATCAAACATTAAGATAGCGAATTAATCCTTGTTTGTCATTACTTCAGCCAATTTTCTCGACGCTATTCCGGGGAAGTGACTTCATTAACCTTAGAAACCAAGACATTTAATTGAAAAGGTCGCCCCATTTCCTTAGTAATAAATTCTTCCAACAATTCTACCTGTCTGGGGGTAATACTTTCCGCAGTTCTTACGACTAATCTCACCCGGGGAGGCTGCTTGAGCCAATTAATCGAAGATTCCAATAATTCTGCCCGTTGAAAAGTAATCGTTCGTTGTAATAAAGCTTTTTTGATCAGCCTTTCTAAGCGAGCTTGATTAGCCAGAGTTGCAAAACTTATTCCTAAGGGAATTAGCAAAACCGCTGTCAGGATAGAAGTCAAAATTAGAGCGTTACGCGCCCGATGAAAACTAGAATAACCTGCCAGCAAAAAGACCAACAAACAGGCGAGAGCAATGCCTAATAAATTGGTAATATATAACAGAGTCGCCCCCAAACTTAGGATCCAATTGCCTTGGGATAATCCTAAACCAATCGTGCAAACTGGTGGCATTAAAGCCACGGCAATCGCTGTTCCCGCTAAAGTACCTGAAATTTTCGGTTCTATTTTGGCATAACCACTGATTGCCCCTGCCGTAATTGCCACTCCTAAATCTAAAAGATTCGGTTGAGAACGGGCTTGAATTTCACTACCAAATTCAGAAATTCCGATTAATAATCCTAGCAACCAAGCTATCGCTAAAGCGATAATCGTACCGACTAAAATCGCCAGGGCTGACTTACGAATTAATCGCCAACTACCAATTAAACCACCAAAAGCCAGACTACGAATCGGCAACATCAAAGGGGCAATAATCATCGCTCCAATAATCACGGCTGCACTATTGGCAACTAAGCCCAAGGTAGCGATCGCACAAGAACTAACAATCAAAGCTAGATAGGGAAAATCGAGGGACGCTTCTAACCATAAATCGCGCCACATAGCCCGCGATTGTTGCCAGGTCAAGGGTTTTCTTGAGAACCACGAGTGGGGCCGTTCTTTTCTCGTCATTGTGCTGAGGAAGATGGACTTTTATTTTACCGAAATAACACGGGAGCATGAAAGCCATTGTCTTTTTAAGCAATGGATGAAATGCGACTTTTCTAGAGAAAGATAGACCCTCTCTCACTAGCCGAGAAATCCTTTGTCGATAGGGAAGATATAGGAAAAGAACAATTAGCGATCTTTGAAAAGAGGGCGAACGAGGGGACTCGAACCCCCGAGTGGTGGAACCACAATCCACTGCCTTAACCACTTGGCTACGCTCGCCGTACACTTTTTCAAGTATAACACAAGACGAATGGTTGACAAGAGGTTTTTTATCCTAATTCAGGCTATGGTTAGGGTAAGTGAGTGATGATTTGAGAGCTTATGAAATTGGCGCGGTTAGGGGGAATGGTGTTAGGAGTGGTTTTAGGGGTAATTGCGGGTATATTGCTGACAACTAACCCTAATCGTCAAGATTACGAACAATACGCTTCCCAGAGGTTAACTAGCTATCTTAAGGATAATGTCTGCGCTCGGGCGCAAGCTTCCCCCGAGGTGCAAGCTCTCTTACGGGGTTACTGTAAAATGTTGGTGGATACGGGTCATCCTTTTTTACAAGAAGCGATCGCCACTAACACCACTAGAAAGAATTTTCTCATTTTCAGCGTTTATCAAACGGAATTATCGTTCCCTCCCCCTTTACCTAGTTATCAATTCAGCAGCGTCGGTTTTTTGAATAAATTATACATCTACGAAGCTTTAGAACTGTAGTCAGATAATTGAAATTTTCTGAGAGTAAATCCTGATGGTAGTGATTTTATTGTAGCTCAGTGATTGGGATTTCCTCCATTTACGGAAAAAAGCAGACTTTGCCATTCCAAAAGTACAGGAGTCGGGATAGTGAGAGCGCGGGGATTGTCTAGGGGTAGGGAAAGCTCGATCGCTTCGGTAACGGGTAGCTGCGTTAAGATATCCTGCATCTTGTATTGACCAACGTTAGCTGCGGGTGATTCTTGGGCAAAAGCATCCTCAGCCGCTAAAATTTGACCTTTAGCAGTGGTTATCGTTAATCTTTCCGGGTGAAGGAACTCAATCCCCTCTGGAAATCCCACCAAGCGCAAACTAATTTCTACCGTTTCCCCATCTTTAACTCGTTTGAATAACACCACCTGCCAAGGACTACCGACATCATCGCGCAAACTATGACGGGATTGATACAACAGCTGCCCCGGTCCTTCTAGCTGTTGTCGAGTTAGAGCTAGTGCGGACAAGGAAAAATCGATTTCAAGGCTGATAAATAGCAAAAAACTGACGAGAACACAAAATAATAACAGGAATCGTTTCATAAATTTATTGACATTATCTAAAAAATGTGATATGAGCTTCGGCACTTGAGCCAAATTAATATAATTATATCACTATATAGTTAATTATTCAAAAAAAAGCTGCTGTCAAGGGGAGTGGATCGGCTTTTTTCCGCAAAGACATTGTATGATTGATTAGATAAATTGATGGTTGCAAGTAACTTCGAGATGGCTAACAAACCCGATGAATTTGCCAGAACAGAAATCAGCGATAGTCTGAAAGAGGAAGCAGAGCAAGAAATCCGCGAAAAACAGAAAATAGTTGATTACGACACAAAGGAATATCCTGTGGAGGTTTTAGTTCAAAAATATAAAGATGGTTTAGAGGAAGACATCAATGAACTTTATATACCAGATTACCAAAGAGAGATGATCTGGCCAGAAGCTCACCAGTCGAAGTTCATTGAATCAATTTTTTTAGGACTACCCATACCCTATATTTTTGTGGCAGATTTACGCAAGGACGAGGAAGAAGATTTAGGGAGGTTGGAAGTTATTGACGGAACTCAACGCATTCGGACTTTAAGTAGATTTCTCAATGATGAGCTAGAATTATGTGAATTAAAAAAGTTAAAAACATTAAATGGGTTTAAGTTTAGTGATTTACCATTAGGGAGACAAAGGCGCTTCAATCGTTCTACTATTCGCATGATAGTGCTTACAGAAAAAGCCGATGAAGAAGTACGCAGAGACCTGTTTGAACGTATCAATACAGGTAGTATCCCCTTAAATGATATGGAAAAACGGAGAGGTATATCTCCTGGCCCCCTAGTTAATTTAGTAGCAGAACTTGCTCAAGAAGAAAAATTTATCAAACTTTGTCCCTTATCGGAAGCGTCTCGTCGCCAAAGAGAACCAGAAGAATTTATATTACGTTTCTTTGCCTATTTGGACAATTATAAAAATTTTGGTAAAAGGGTCAATGAATTTTTAGATGAATATCTGGAGGAACATAATACAAATAATCTTGATCAAGAGAAGTTTCGTGAGCAATTTTTAATCATGTTAGATTTTGTGGAGAAATATTTTCCCAATGGATTTTCTAAAGCAAAAGGCCATGTTAGGACTCCCAGAATTCGCTTTGAAGCCATTTCCGTGGGGGTTGCCTTAGCCTTAAAAGAAAATCCCCAATTGGTTCCCAATTCAATCGATTGGTTAGACTCAAAAGAATTTAAGGAATATACTACTTCTGATGCCAGTAATTCTCGACCTAAAGTAATTCGTCGTATAGAATACGTTCGTGATCATCTTTTGAATTAACTATGCAAACAGTTTTGATCGATTTTCAAGAACGGGTAGAAGAAATTAATAGATATTTCGCATTTTTAGAAAAATTAGAACAGGAAACCCTGCAATTATCGGTATTAAAAGATGATGGACAAAGGGAAAATATCCCCCTAGACTCCCAATTAATTAAAACCCTTAAAGCCAATAGTTTTTTACTACTCTATAATCTGGTTGAATCAAGTATGAGAAATGCAGTTACCGCAATTTTTGATGAACTCAAAAATAAAAAAGTTTCCTATAATTCGGTAAGGATTGAAATTAAAAAAATTGTTATTCAAAATTTTAGAAAACGCTCCCCAGACAAGATTCACTCTAAAATCAAAGATATTTCTACTGATATTATTGCAGCTGGATTTCAAAGTCAGGAATTATTCTCTGGTAATATCGATCGAGATGAAGTTAGCAAAACTGCGAAAAATTTTGGATTCTCTTTTGATACTGAATATAACAAGACCAAACATGGGGAAAGCTTGTATATAATCATGAATAAACGTAACGATTTAGCTCATGGAAATAAATCGTTTGCTGAAATTGGTAAAGATATTACTGTGGAGGAGTTGCTAAAAATTAAGGAGGAAGTAACTGCTTATCTGGAACAAATATTAAACAACATTAACCAATATATTACTGGACAAGATTATTTAGATAAATCTCAGATTAATGATCGATAAATATCTGGATATGATTTAAGATACTCAAAGCAATAACTTCAGCTAACTTAACGGGGACAGCATTACCAATCAAGCGACCAATCCGGTCAAAAACTACCGGTTCATCAGGAGATAAAAATTGATAATTTTGAGGAAAAGTTTGTAATAAAGCCGCTTCCCGTAAAGAAATAGCTCGATCTTGCTCTGGATGTCCAAATCGACCATTACCATAGCCGAAAAATTGCGTTGTAATTGTTGGACTTGGTTGATCCCATTCCATACGACCATAGACACTAGGATAGGTTTTACCACTATTTTTTAAATGACAACTGGCAATTAATTCTTCTGGCCAATCACTCCAAGTACCCCCCGGTTTGGAAACTCGAATACGACGTAAATTTAGTGCAGATAAATTACTGCATTGGTGCAGAGGATCAAAATCAGATTTTTGTCCTGCTTGCAATGGTTGAAGATGAGCGATAGTTGTGCGGACTGTTGCATACATTTCTGGGCTATGAGTGGCAGGAAGTAGATTAATGCTACCAAAGCGTGAAGCCAATAAAACCAAGCGTTTTCTGGTTTGAGGTATGCCATAATCCAGACAATTGACCCTAGAGGATTCAATAGTATAATTTAAGCTAATTAATTTCTGAATAAACTCCTCAAAAACTGAAGTATTCTGTAATTGTGGAACATTTTCCATAGAAACAATATCCGGTTGACAATCTTGCACCAAACGAGCAAAATCTTGGAGAAGTTTCCATTTCATATCACGATGCTGGTAACGTCTTGAATAAGTAGAAAAAGGTTGACAAGGGGCGCAACCAGCTAAAATTTTCACTTTGCTGCCGTAAAAATGACTTGCTAAATCATCGCCGCTAACATCCTCGATATTTTTTAAAATAAACTGGGCGTTGTTATTATGTTCGTAGGGAAATTGACAAGCTGGGTCGATATCATAACCCGCTTTAACGATTAGTCTAGCTTTCTCAAAACCATGGGTTAGCCCCCCAGCCCCACAAAATAGATCCACTGTAGAGATATGGTCAATCAATGACAAGTTTTATATCCTCCGCTCAAAGACAGGAACAACCTTTGATCCTAGCCCATCGATCGAAAAACTACTATGGGGTCCACCGGTAGCAACAAGGTGAACAGTCACAGAACTTAACGGCCTATGATTAAAGAGACGAGGAATCAGAACCCGAAATAAATCCTCGCTCCGCCATTGCCTTGATTCTCCCTGATAATTATGGGACTTTTTGCCCTTCACCAAAACCTCCGTCAGTGGTTTAAATCCCAACACTTCGGACGTAGCGCCACCGATAGTCGTTATGCTTTACTGGTTGCCTGTTTCATCGGAATTCTCTCCGCCCTTGCCGCTATTATCCTGAAATTGGGCATCGGTTGGTTAGGTGGTTGGCGGGTGCATCTAGTAGCCAATTCCTCTCCTTTCCTAGTTTTGCCCCTCGGCGGTTTTCTGCTTGGTTATAGCGCCGGCTGGATTGTGGAACACTTCTCCCCCGCAGCCGCCGGGGGGGGTATTCCCCAAGTAAAAGCAGCCCTAGCTAAATACCCTTTGCCCCTGTCTTGGCGCGTCGCCGTCGTAAAAATGATCGGGGCGATCCTGATCCTTGGCGGTGGTTTAACCCTTGGTCGTCGGGCCCCCACGGTACACATCGGGGCAGCCCTGGCGGCCCAATTAAGCGTCTGGCTGCCCACCAGTCCCGATCACCGTCGTCAGATGATCGCAGCCGGGGCAGCCGCCGGGTTAGCGGCCGGTTTTACTACTCCCATCGCCGGAGTCCTCTTTGTGATCGAGGAATTAATGCGCGATGTTTCCAGTATGACCCTAGAAACGGCGATCGTGGCTTCCTTTACCGGGGCCGTGGTTTCGATGATGCTGCAGAATACCCCCTCGATCATCACTGAATATGCCAATATTAGCTTCTCTGCCCAAGAAATACCCATTTATTGCCTTTTGGGGGTTTTAGCGGGCTTATTGGGGGCTTTATTCAATCAAGGCATCCTTTTTTGTAGCCAGATGCAGCGGCGTTGGCGGTTATCTTTAGCTTGGCGCATCGGTCTGGTCAGTTGCTTATCGGGAACGGTAGTGGCTTTTTTACCCGACTTTTTTCGAGATAATACGGGTTTACGCGAATTTTTGCTGGCAGGGGAATTAAGTTGGCAGAATACCGCCCTCGCTTTTGTGGTCTATTTTTTCCTGACGATGATTTCCTATAGTTCTGGCGCACCGGGAGGACTGCTCGCCCCTGCTTTGGTGTTGGGCTCCTGTTTGGGGTTTCTGGTGGGGGGAATCGAGACGAAAATTATGGGTTTCGGCAGCGAACCTAGTTATGCTTTAGCCGGTATGGGGGCCTTTTTTACGGGAGTAGTCAGGGTTCCGGTAACGGCGATCGTGATTGTCTTTGAACTGCATCACAATTTTAATGTTGTGCTGCCCCTGATGTTGACCTGTGCCGTTTCTTATATCACTGCCGAAAGCATTCTACCCGGTTCTCTCTATCAGCATTTACTTTCCGCTAGTGGTATTATTCTCAACGAGGAAACCCCTGCTAATGATGTGTTGGCCCATCTGTCGGCTATAGATGTGATGCAATCGCAGGTGGAAATTCTGCCGGCGGATTTACCCCTAGGGGAAGTGGTGAAAATTATGTCTCGTTCCCATCATCGCGGTTTTCCCGTGGTGGAACAGGGGCGACTATTGGGGATTTTTACCCAAAGTGATCTGGATAAATGGCGATCAAAAAACAGTCAAACTGTCCTGCGGGAGATCATGACTCCCAATCCGATTACTGTAGCTCCCCAAGCAGCTTTAAGCGATGTTTTATTTCTGTTAAATCGCTATCAGCTTTCCCGTTTACCCGTTACCGATGGTCAAAAACTGGTGGGGATCATCACCCGCACCGATATTATCCGGGTGGAAGCCGATCAATTGGGGGGGGTTTGTCAACTGCCTCAACCCACTACCCCTTCCTATGTGGTTTATCAAACTCGTTCTCCGGCTGTGGGAATAGGCCGGATTTTGTTACCTATTGCCAATCCTGACACCGCTACCGCTTTGTTTAAAATTGCCGCTGCTGTCGCCCGTGAACGCAATTATGAGATAGATTGTCTCTATGTGATTACTGTACCTCGTCTTAGTTCTCCGGCGGAAGTCCGGGTAGATACGCGGGAAGGACGCAAATTACTTCATCGTCTAGAAAGATTAGCGCGACAGCAGAATATCTCTGTTCATACACAAATTTCGGTGGCTCAGGATATCGCCGAAGGGATTTTGGCCACGATTCGCGAACGACACAGCAATTTATTAATTATGGGTTGGACGGGGGAAAGATCCACCACTGGGGCGATTTTTGGGTTTTTAGTCGATACTTTGATCGCCCAAGCTCCCTGTGAAACCATCTTGGTAAAATTGGGTACAAAGGATTGTTTTCCCAATGATCCTAACCGGGAAAGGATTTGGCTGATTCCCACCGCCGGCGGTCCCAATGCCGAACGCGCCTTAGCATTATTGCCTAGTTTGCTGTCCTTGTCCGAGTCCTCGGATTATCCCAAACTTTGGTTATGTAAAATCTATTCTCCGACGGAGTTACTGCCAGATCTGTCTATTTTGGAAGTTTTACAAGCATCTTTACAGAAAGCGATCGCACAGCCGATTGTGCCTTTACCGATTCCTTCGGCCTCTCCAGCCGAGGCAATAATTAATCTGGTAGAATCGGAAGACTGTTCTTTGGTGCTTTTGGGTGCATCTAGAGAAAGTTTGCTCAATCAGTTATTAAATGGCAATATCCCCTCGACGATTGCCCGTGCGGTTAATTGCACTGTGATTCTCGTGCGAGGGGAATTATCAGATTAGGTTATTAGCTAGGCGGAAGCTAAAGTTAAACCGAAGGGTACGGTATTGTCAATTTTCGCCCCTTGACTTTCCCCTAGGGAATGGGGGTAGAATATTTCCCCCTCTAGTTGACCATCGGAGTCATCGTCATCCCCATCGCTGATATAAAGGCGTTCACAGGGGATATTATCGGAAAGGATGGCACTGGCCATCATCCCGGTATGAATCTCTAAGAAAGCATCCGCTAGGGTCTCAAATACTAAACGCTGCCCGGGGAAAACCACCCTTTCAAAATACCAGTTAGCAATATTGGTGATGCGAACAATTTGAATATGATTGGTCGCATTGACATAGCAACAAAGAATACTATTTTTCTTGCCGTTGGGGAGGGGATCGAGAATCTGTGCCATAGCAATTGAGGTGATCTTAAAGTGGATTTGTCATCGCTCCTTCACCCTAACATCCTTTGATCCCCGATAGTTGTAAAGATGATTACATTACTCGGATAAAAATCTACCGATAGCTTTTTCTGGTGATAGAAAGCGGTTTTTATTAAAAAATCATTAAATTTAACTAATGCCTAGTTTTGGCTATTTGTCAAGGGGGAAACTACGCTTTTTTGCTGTTTTTCTCAATTTTTTGCCCAGCTATTTAGGATCTGCTGAAAAAGGTTTTCGTGGGGTGTGGGGTGTGGGGTTTTTCAGGGAAAAAGTACCTGAATTTTCCCCCTGCTCACTCCCAGCTCTGGTATTTTTTGATTGACAAAAAGTCTAAAATTCTTACCCAACAAGGTTTTTAGATTTATTCAGCCGGCCCTAAGTATGCGCTCTCTGATTCTATCTTTTCGTCCCTGTTCGGTAACAATATCAACTACATTGTCAAGTTCACTACCGTTTAGCGGACTAAGCTGCACTGAATTTAAACTGCGTATTGAAAATTTAGTACAAATGCTCTAACTGCCTCTCCCTGCTCATAGACAGTCTTAACGAGTAATTTAGATAGTCAACAGCTTACCACCTAAACTCGGTAGCTGGAAAAAGGTTAATTGTCTCAGTTGCTGATTTTAGCCTCTAGATTAATCATCGAGAATTGAGCAAGCGATCGCATTTATGATCTGATTTTAATTTATTGAGGGTCAGTAAGAATAGCGATAATTGACATTTCTTAAGACCTTATCTCCGACCACTGATAATTAATATTAAGATAAAAAAAAACTTTCTAAAATCTGCTTAGATAAAGATAAATAGCTGGTTATAATTAAATTAAAAATGGATTTTAGGTTCGATCCCCCCTGCCCCCCTTGATAAGGGGGGTGCCGATAGGCGGGGGGATCTGAAAGTTTTCAATACCTACCTACTTAAATATTGACATTTGCCGTTAAATTAGTCAGCAATCTGCTTAGATAAAGATAAATAGCTGGTTATAATTAAATTAAAAATGGATTTTAGGTTCGATCCCCCCTGCCCCCCTTGATAAGGGGGGTTCCGATAGGCGGGGGGATCTGAAAGTTTTCAATACCTACCTACTTAAATATTGACATTTGCTGTTAAATTAGTCAGCTTATCGCGCCAAATTTGCTAACCATGCCTTCCAGCAATCAAACCCCAGAAAACCAATCGCGTGAACTGATTGACGAACAATTGCGTCAAGCGGGATGGTCTGTCCAAGATAAAAAAGAAATCAACTTCAATACCAGTTTGGGAGTGGCTATCAGGGAATATCCAACCGATAGCGGATTCGCTGATTATGTCCTGTTTGTGGATAGAGAACCCGTCGGTATTATTGAGGCCAAACGAGAGGAAAAAGGCTTGTACTTAACGGTGGCGGAGGAACAATCAAACAAATACGCTAATAGTAAGCTGAAATATATCAATAACCGGCCCCTTAACTTTATTTACGAAAGCACAGGCAAGCTGACGCGCTTTACCAATCGCCGCGACCCGAAACCTCGTTCCCGTCTTGTTTTTTCCTTTCACCGACCGGAAACCCTGCAAGAATGGCAAGATAAACCCAAAAGCTTGCGGGATAAACTGCAAGATATTCCCACCCTTGAGCCGAATGGACTAAGAGAATGTCAAATTAAAGCTATTACCAACTTAGAAGCCTCCTTTAAGCGAAATTTTCCCCGGGCCTTGCTGCAGATGGCCACGGGAAGCGGCAAAACCTTCACCGCTATTACCGCTATTTATCGCCTCCTAAAGTTTGCCGATGCCAAACGGGTGTTATTTCTAGTCGATACCAAAAACTTAGGAGAACAAGCTGAACAGGGGTTTATGAGTTTTGTTCCTAATGATGATAACCGAAAATTTACCGAACTTTACAACGTTCAGCGATTATCCTCCAGTTATCTGGCCAAAGATGCTCAGGTCTGCATCTCAACCATTCAAAGACTGTATTCTATCCTTAAAGGGGAAAGTCTCGATGAGGCTGCCGAACAAACCAACCCGAATGAATTAGTACAAGGGAAACAACCCGTCCCCGTGGTCTATAATCCGAAAGTTCCTCTTGAATTCTTCGATTTTATCGTCATCGATGAGTGTCATCGCTCGATTTACAACGTTTGGCAACAGGTTTTATTATATTTCGACGCTTTTCTGATTGGTTTAACCGCCACTCCCGACGTGCGGACATTTGCCTTTTTCCATGAAAATGTAGTTAGTGAATACAGCTACAAACAAGCGGTAATGGACGGCGTAAACGTAGATTATCAAGTCTATACTATTGAAACGGAGATAACCAAGAATGGCGGGCGTATTCTCAGGGAATACATCGAAAAAAGGGAAAAATTAACCCGTGAAAAACGCTGGGTACAACCAGATGAGGATATTGTCTATACCGGCAAGCAACTTGACCGAGATGTGGTCAATCCCAGCCAAATACGCCAAATTATCCGCACCTTTCGCGATAAACTGCCAGAATTATTTCCCCATCGCCAAGAAGTCCCGAAAACCCTGATTTTTGCCAAGGATGACAGCCATGCTGACGATATTATTCAGATAGTCCGGGAAGAATTTAGCGAAGGGAACGATTTCTGCAAAAAAGTTACCTATAAATCGCCAGAAGACCCGAAATCCGTGCTTTCTCAGTTCAGAAATGAGTTTAATCCCCGTATCACCGTCACAGTCGATATGATTGCCACGGGAACCGATATTAAACCCCTTGAGTGTTTAATCTTTATGCGGGATGTCAAATCTCGAAACTACTACGAACAGATGAAAGGACGAGGTACACGCACCCTTGACCATGATGGTCTCAAAAAAGTCTCTCAATCGGCCCTTTCTGCCAAAACTCACTTTATTATCATCGATGCTGTCGGTGTGGAACAATCAGCCAAAACCGATAGCCGGCCTCTAGAAAGAAAATCCAGTGTCCCTTTTAAAGACCTGATGATGGGCATTATGATGGGAACAGACGATAGCGATGCCTATATCTCCCTAGCCTGTCGTTTTGCGCGATTAGAACGACAAATCACGCCAAAAGAAGCTGAAAAGATAAAAGAAATCACCGGAGGGGCAACTTTGGGAGATATGGCCAAAGCCCTGCTTAATGCCACAGACCCCGATAATATTGAGGATAGGGCCAAAGAAACCTATCAAACCACAAATCCGACCCCAGAACAGTTAAAAGCGGCGGAAAAAGCCCTTACTCGTGCGGCTGCCGGCTATTTGACTGGGGAATTGAGTCATTACCTTGAGAATGTGCGGAAAGTACACGAACAGTACATAGATACTCAGAATCTGGATAGGGTGACATTCTCAGGATGGAGTGAAGCGCAACGGATAGACAATCAAGCCCTAATAAATGACTTTACAGCCTTTATTGAGGCAAATAAGGACGAAATCACCGCCCTGCGTATCCTCTATAACCTGCCCTATCAACAGCGTCCCGTCACCTATAAAATGGTCAAGGAGGTCTTAGATATTCTCAAAAAAGACCGCCCCAACCTAGCGCCGGTGAGGGTATGGGCAGCCTAGGGACTTCCAGAGAATAAAATACCCAACAAAAAAATAGAAAAGTGTTTTTTTGAAAAAGTAATTATTTTTGTCTAGGAAAACAAAGAGTCTCCCATTACAACCTATTTTTCCGAAAAAAAAATAGCAGCATAAACTT